>JAFQRK010000065.1 GCA_017410075.1 Oscillospiraceae bacterium
CGCCGGAAGCTGGGTAAGGATGCCCACGCCATGACCATCACTCTGCTCCTCAACTCCGAGGGCAAGAAGATGGGCAAAACCGCCAAGGGTGCTGTGTGGCTTGACCCCAACAAGACTTCTCCCTTTGATTTTTATCAGTACTGGCGGAATGTGGAGGATGCTGATGTCCTTAAGTGCATTCGTATGCTGACCTTCCTGCCTCTGGAGCAGATCGACGAAATGGAAAGCTGGAAGGATGCCCAGCTGAATACCGCCAAGGAGATCCTGGCTTACGAGCTGACCAAGCTTGTCCACGGTGAGCAGGAAGCAACTGCAGCCCAGAATGCGGCCAAGGCTCTGTTTGCCGGCGGCGGTGACGATGCCAATATGCCCACCACCGAGATCAGCGCCGCGCAGCTGACAGATGGCAAGATCGGCATTCTGAATCTGATGGTCGCCTGCGGTCTGGCGCCTTCCAACAAGCAGGCCCGTCAGCTGGTAGAGCAGGGCGGCGTACTGGTCAACGATGAGAAGGTTCCTTCCGCGCAATTCACCGTTACAGAGGATATGCTCCGCGAAGGCGTGAAGATCCGCAAGGGCAAAAAGGTCTTCCATAAGGCAGTTTTGGCTTAAAATAATCAAATGCAGAAAAGGCCCCCTTGTGTAAAGGGGGCTGTCTGCATCAGCAGACTGGGGGATTGTTACAACCTCTCCGCCAAAAATCAAAGATTTTCGCCACCTCCCCTTGCACAGGGGAGGCTTTTTATTCATTCGACAGATATTTCTTTATTTTTTGATGATTTTCTGCAGACAGTGAAGTCAGCGGCAGACGGCAGCCGCCGCAATCGTAGCCGATCAGCTTCATCGCTGCCTTTATCGGAATGGGATTGACCTCGCAAAATAGCAGCTTAATAAGGGGCAGAAGCTGAATTTGCAGCTTTGCAGCCGTATCAAAGTCTCCCGATAAAGCCGTCATTGTCATTGCGTTGGTTTCCACCGGCGCTACATTCGACAGCACAGAAATGACCCCCTGACCGCCAAGGGACAGTGTGGGTACGATCATATCATCGTTGCCGCTCCACACCGGCATATCCGGACAAGCGGCGCGGATCTCCGCAATTTTTGTAATGCTGGCGGATGCCTCCTTGACACCGGCTATATTGGGGATCCTTGACAGCCGTTTGTAGACAGAAACCGGTATATCCACACCGGTACGCCCGGGTACATTATAGATGATTACCGGTATTTTTACCGCGTGGGCTATGGACAGATAGTGGGCAAACAGCCCGTCTTCGGTGGCTTTGTTGTAATAGGGGCTTACCACCAGCAGTGCGTCCACGCCGCATTTTTCAGCTTCCTTGCTTAGATATACGGCGTGCTCTGTTGAATTTGAGCCCGTTCCTGCAATGATCAGGCAATCATCCCCGGTATATTCCTTGCACCTTCGAAAAAGCGCCAGCTTTTCATCGTCCGACAGAGTAGGGGACTCGCCGGTGGTACCGCAAACAACAACAGCTTTCACGCCTGCGTCCAGCTGTCTGCGCAGGAGAATCTCCATCATTGGAAAGTTTACCTTGCCGTCAAGAAACGGCGTTACCAGCGCCGTACAGACGCCGGAAAAGAGTATATTCTTCATAATTGCATCCCTCCGCACCATCTTATGCCCGGGGCAGGGGATTTGTCAGCATTTTTTGTTGCATTTCTTGCAAAAATGTCCTATACTATCGCTGATAGATATTTGGAGGAAATTCAATGAAAACAAGTGATTTTTGGTATGACCTGCCGGAGGAGCTGATCGCACAGACACCTCTGGAAAAGCGGGATTCTTCCCGTCTGCTGGTGCTGGACAGAAACAGCGGGGCAGTGGGTCATAAGCATTTTTATGATATTATTGACTATCTTCAGCCCGGTGACTGTCTGGTAATGAACGATTCCCGCGTGCTGCCTGCCCGGCTTTTGGGCCACCGTCCCAGCGGCGGTGCTGTTGAGGTGCTGCTCCTGCGGGATCTGGGCGGAAAGAAATGGGAATGCCTTTGCAAGCCCGGCAGAAAGATGCAGGTGGGCAATCAGGTGATCTTTGGCAACGGCGAGCTGACAGCCGAGGTTACCGAGGTAAAGGATGACGGAAACCGCGTTGTGGAATTCCGCTATGAGGGCATCTTCCTTGAGGTGTTGGAGCGACTGGGCAAAATGCCCCTGCCACCTTATATCAAGGCAGAGCTGCAAGATCAGGAGCGGTATCAGACCGTGTATTCCCGTGAGGTGGGATCTGCAGCAGCGCCCACTGCGGGGTTGCATTTTACCAATGAATTGTTGAAAAAAATCCGTGAAAAGGGGATAAAGACCGCTTTTGTGACCTTGCATGTTGGCCTTGGTACATTCCGCCCTGTGAAAGCAGAGGAGATTT
This sequence comes from Oscillospiraceae bacterium, assembly GCA_017410075.1. Lineage (GTDB taxonomy): Bacteria > Bacillota > Clostridia > Oscillospirales > Oscillospiraceae > Faecousia. The sequence continues at coordinate 2,387 of JAFQRK010000065.1, forward strand.
CAGAGCATCATATGCACTCTGAGCTGTGTATGATAGGGGAGGAGACTGCCAAAATACTCAATGAAACAAAGGCAGCCGGCGGACGGATCATCTGCGTTGGTACAACCTCCTGCCGCACCTTGGAAAGCTTGGTCAATGACGACGGCAGCTTTGAAGCCAAGAGCAAATGGACAGAGATCTTCATCTATCCCGGCTATCAATTTAAGGCAATGCAGGGCTTGATCACCAATTTCCATCTGCCGGAGAGCACCCTGGTGATGCTGGTTTCCGCCTTTGCCGGCAGGGAAAATGTTTTATCTGCATACGCCGAAGCCGTAAAGGAGCGCTACCGTTTCTTCTCCTTTGGCGATGCGATGTTTATAGGTTAAAGGATGTAGGGGACGATGCCTACATCGTCCCGCGGGCGGATGTGGGCATCCGCCCCTACGAATAATTATTCGGAATCATATAAGCAGTATACTATATGGAGAATCGGTATGTTTGAAAAAATCAAAGCAAATATTCTGTTTGATCATTTGCTGAAGCGGCCGGATATCGACAAGGCTTACGCTATGGTCGGCCCTGAGGATTCCTGGTACGATACCATCACCACAGTGCATAATTCCCTGGCGCAGACCCGCCGGCTGGAACACGAAGACATTCAGATCAAAAGCGATGAAGGTCTTCGCCTGCAGGCGGTTTACTATCCCAACAGCAGCAGAAAAACGATGATCTGGGTACACGGCTATACCAGCCACGCAGAGCGCGAATCTGCGTTTCCGGCATTGTTCTACCGTTCGCTCGGTTTCAATGTTCTGATCCCTTATCTGCGGGCACACGGCCCCAGTGAGGGAAAATACATCGCATTTGGTGCGCTTGAATACAGGGATATTATGCGCTGGGTCGACAGGATCAACGAGCAGATCCCGGACGGTGAGATCGTGATTCACGGGCTGAGTATGGGCGGTGGCATCGTGCTGGATCTTGCAACACAGGAAATGAAAAATGTGAAATGCCTTGTAAGTGATGCTCCAAGCACCAGCATCGAAGGTTTTTTCCGCAATGTAACAAAATCCTTCTGCAAAAAGAATCCTGATAAGGCTTTTGCCTATGCAACGGCGCGCTTTATGAAGGAATTCAATGTCAGCGCTCTGGAATTTGACAGGGTGCATAAAATCACCGATGCAAAATATCCGCTGCTGCTTTCATCCGGAAGCAACGAGCAAATGGACGACATTCTTAATAGCATCAAAACGCGCTGTCCTACGCCCACGACTGTGCTGATCCTGCCCGGTTGTAACCACGGAAACGGAATGTACAAGCAGAAGCAAATGTATCAAACTGCGATCAAAACATTTCTTGATCAAAATTTATCTTTGTAAGAGGTAGCTATGTTTAAGCTTTTGAAAACGGAAGGAAAGGCTCGCCGTGGCGAATTTACCTGCGCCCACGGCACAGTTCAGACCCCCGTATTTATGAATGTGGGCACCCAGGGCGCCATCAAGGGCGCGCTCAGTGCTGAGGATCTAAAGAATATCGGCTGCCAGGTGGAGCTGTCCAATACCTATCATCTGCACCTGCGTCCTACGGACACGGTTGTCAAGCAGATGGGCGGTCTGCATAAGTTTATGACCTGGGACGGCCCGATCTTGACCGATTCCGGCGGTTTCCAGGTATTCAGCCTGTCCGGCTTGCGGAAAATCAAGGAGGAAGGCGTCTATTTTTCCTCACATATTGACGGCCGCAAGATCTTCATGGGCCCGGAAGAGAGTATGCAGATCCAGTCCAACTTAGGCTCGGATATCTGTATGGCCTTTGACGAGTGCATCGAAAATCCGGCACCTCGGGACTATGTTCAGAAGAGTGTTGACCGCACCTTCCGCTGGCTTGAGCGGTGCAAGGCAGAAAATGCCCGGTTAAATCAGCTGCCTGACACGGTCAATCCCCAGCAGATGCTTTGGGGCATCAATCAGGGCGGCACCTATCCGGATATCCGGCAGGCGCATATGCAGCGCATTGCGGAGCTGGATCTGCCGGGCTACGCCATCGGCGGTCTGGCTGTGGGTGAAACTGCTGAGGAAATGTACGACATTATCGAGGCTGTTGAGCCCTTTATGCCCAAGGACAAGCCCCGTTATCTGATGGGCGTTGGCACCCCCAGTAATATCATTGAGGCCGTCTATCGCGGCGTAGATTTCTTCGACTGCGTTATGCCGGCAAGAAATGCCCGCCATGCCCGGCTCTTTACCTGGGAAGGCGCCATCAATCTGCGCAACGCCAAATATATGCTTGACGAAGGCCCCATTGATCCTAAGTGCGACTGTCCCGTTTGCCGCCGCTATTCCAAGGCCTATATCCGCCACCTGTTTGTTGCAGAGGAGATGCTGGCAATGCGCCTGAGCGTAATGCACAATCTGTATTTCTACAACAAGCTGATGGAAAAGATTCGCGAAGCCCTGGATAACGGCACTTTTGAAGCATTCCGAAATGAATATTCTGTTAAATTAAGCCGCAGGATCTAAATTTTACTTGCTTTTTGGCCAATTGATGATATAATAACGAGGATATTTATACCAAAGGAGTTAGATTTATGGGTTCTACCATTATTATGCTGGCGGTTATGATCGGCGTATTTTACTTTATGCTGATCCGCCCCGAGAACAAGCGCAAGAAGGAAGCCGAGCAGATGCGTTCCAATGTCAAGGTTGGCGACCGCATCACCACCATTGGCGGTATCACCGGTACTGTTGTCAATGTCAAGGATGACAAGTTTGTCATCGAGACCGGTGCTGATCAGGTACGCATTGAGTTCCTGAAGTGGGCACTGTCTGCAAACGACTCTGCCAACGAGGCTGCCAAGGAAGCTGCCAAGAAGGCCCAGGAAGAGCGCGCCAAGATGATCGCCGAGAAGAAAGCACAGAAGGCTGCCAAGAAGGCTGAAAAGGAAACCAAAGATATTCGCTAATACAAAACAGCTCCGGTCAACTGACCGGAGCTGTTTTTATCAATCTTCAAAAAGTGTGTCTGTAAAATAAGCGTTTGTATCCGCGTGATTATGGTCTTCGTCCCACACAGTTACACGCACATAGATATCGCACTTGTCCACGGGGATCACCGCCTCTGTCAGATCCGCATCGGTCTTGCGCAGGCAGACCCTTTTGCGAATGCCAAAGGAAGCAACGATCCGTGCAGCAGGGGAGCAGCGCAGGTGAAGATTGCCGTCTTCAAACCACAGTTCCTTGATCTCCGGGCCGGTGGAGGCGTAGAAATGGCCGTTTTCCAACGCTTTGGTAACGATGCGGTACGCTAAGTTCTGCGCACAGATCATACACCAGCCGCCAAACTGGCTGCGCTCACCGTGATTATCATCGGCAGCGACGCAGAATACCCTCTGTCCGTTGCGCAGCATCGCATCCAGCAGGGCAGGATCATATTCGTCAAATCCGCCGGTAGAGCAGCCGGTGTTGTGGATCTCCAGTGCGTGCATACCCCGGTATTGGGAAAGCATGGAATAATCCGCCAAGGACCAGTAGGGATGGTTGTAAGTAACGAAGAAACCGTTGTTTCTTGCGGTCATCATCAGATCAGTGATGCCCTCGCCGCTGAACACACGCTTGGTGTCAGGCACATCCGCGTAGGATGCAACCAGTTCAGGGTGCTTATCCCGGAGCATTTTGGTAACATAGACATTGGTCCAGTAAACCTGACGGGCATCCGGCTCCAGCGCGATCAGGCAAATGTGGCAGGTCTGGCGGTATTTGAAGGAGGAGTCCAGAGGATAGTCACTCATGATCTCGGTCTCATAGCCGCTCAGCGCCAGAAAATGGTCATCGCTCAGCTCATGATGTGGGACCATTACCTCGTGATCGGTGTAGGCGATGATGCTGTAGCCCTTCGCCTGGTATGCCGCCTTCAGCTCCTCCGGTGTAAACTCACCGTCGGACGCTGTACTGTGGCAATGCAAATTCGCCTTATAAAAGGGCAGCCCCTTGGGGAGCAAATACTTTTTCATTCTTGATCCTCCGGAATCAGCACTTCCTTGGCGATGTAAATGGGTCGATTTTTGCTCTGCATAAAAGTTTTTCCAACATATTCGCCGATAATGCCAATGGAAAACAGCTGCATACTGCCCAGCAGCAGGATAAGCACGATAATGGTTGCGTAGCCCGCCACATCAATACCGATGATCAGCTTTTGCAAAACGACGATAATCAGATAGATCAGCGCCGCTACACCGGTCAGGCCGCCAAGATAGGTGGCGATCCGCAGGGGACGGGTGGAAAAGCCGATGATGCCGTCGATGGCGTAGTTGGTCAGCTTCCGGAAGTTCCACTTTGTGGTGCCGGCTTTCCGCTCACAGGCAACATAGGGAATATACTCTGCGCTGTAGCCAACCCAGGAGAAAATACCCTTACTGAAGCGGTGATGCTCACAAAGCGACAGCATACTTTCCGCAACGCTGCGGCGGAAGGTGCGAAAATCGCTGGCATCTGCGTGCAGAGTAACATCAGACAGCTTGTTAATGATCTTATAAAAGCATTTTTTGAAGAAGGAAAGCAGTTTTCCTTCGCCACGGCGGTCCTGATAGGCAGCAACCACATCAATATCCGGCTTCTCATCCAGGATCTTGACCATATCCCGGACGATCTCCGGCCGCTGCTGCAGATCTGCATCGATCAGGCTGATATACTCACCGCTGGCGTGGGTCATACCGGCGTAAATACCGGCCTCTTTACCGAAATTCCTGGAAAAAGAAACCACCTTTACGGGGCAGGCCTGCGTTTTATAAAGCTTTTTCAAATTGTGAAGTGTTGCATCCTTACTGCCATCGTCAACAAATACGATCTCATAATCATAGCCGCAATCGGCAAAGGCAGAGATCACAGCATCCTGAAATGCAGACACATTCTCCGCTTCATTGTAGCAGGGGACAACAAGGGAAAGCTTCATTCCATCAACTCCCTGATATTTTTTCTAACATTATAAGCAATAATCTTGATTCAGTCAAGGTTTCAAAATTATTTTGCAATTTGCCCGTAGAAATGCTATAATACCCTCAGAAACAGCCTGAAGGAGGAAAACTCTATGGCGAAATCAAAAACTGTATTTTTCTGCACCGACTGCGGCACGGAAACGCCCAAATGGATGGGTCGCTGTCCCGGCTGCGGCGCATTCAATACGATGCAGGAGCATATTGAAAAGCCTGCACCGGCCGGAATGGTGAAGATCGGCACATCCCGTCAGCCCAGACCCATCTGTGCGCTTGACAGCGGCGATGAGATCCGTTTTTCCACCGGTATGGGTGAGCTTGACCGCGTCCTGGGCGGCGGTGCTGTAGCAGGCTCTCTGGTCCTGGTAGGCGGTGCGCCCGGTATCGGCAAATCCACGCTGCTGCTGCAGATCTGCGATCAGCTTTGCAAAGATCGCCGCGTGCTCTATATTTCCGGTGAGGAAAGTGAACGGCAGCTGAAGCTGCGGGCGCAGCGGCTGGGTGTGCAGCCAGAGGAGCTTTTGATCCTCTCCGAAACCCAGCTTTCTGATATTGTCGGGGTAGTCGATGATACCAAACCGGACATTTTGATCGTCGATTCTATCCAAACCCTTTATAGCGATGCCAATGAATCCGCCCCCGGCAGTGTTTCCCAGGTGAAGGATTGCACCATGGCGCTGATGCAGCTGAGCAAGCAGCAGGGTATCACCGTATTTGTTGTTGGCCATATCAATAAAGACGGCAACATTGCCGGTCCGAAGGTTTTGGAGCATATGGTGGACTGTGTACTGTACTTTGAAGGCGATCCCAATTCCTCTTATCGTCTTTTGCGTGCCGCCAAAAACCGCTTTGGCTCCACCAATGAGATCGGTGTGTTTGAAATGGGGGACAGAGGGCTTTCCGAAGTGCCCAATCCTTCCCAAATGCTGCTGGAAGGACGGCCTGAGGGCGCGCCGGGCACCTGCGTCGCCTGTGTGATGGAGGGTACCCGTCCGGTGCTGGCTGAGGTGCAGGCGCTGGTGTCCAAAACCTCCTTTAATGTGCCCAGAAGGACCGCAGACGGCTTCGATTTCAACCGGGCTGCGCTGCTGCTGGCAGTCGCAGAAAAACGGGCAGGGCTGAAGCTGAGTATGTTTGACGCCTATATCAATGTGATCGGCGGTCTGCGGCTGGACGAGCCCGGCGCAGATCTTCCCATCATTCTGGCGGTGGCATCCTCTTATCGCGACAGCGCCATTGCAGACGATCTGGTCGCAATTGGTGAGGTGGGACTCACCGGTGAGATCCGTAATGTGTCGAATTTGAGTCAAAGACTGTCAGAAGTTGCGAGATTGGGTTTTAAAAAGTGTATCATTCCTAAAAACGCATCGGAAAAGTTGGAAATACCTGCAGGATTGACAGTATACCGCGTCCGTAATATCCGTGAAGCAATCGAAATTGCCATGTAATAATGAAACCGGAGAGGGGAGACCTCTCCGGTTTTTTCATTCATCTTCTGTAAAATCCAGCTTAGAAAGGGGATTGGCTTCTGCAGCGATTTTCAGCTCTGTGTTCTCAATATGGGTGTAGATCTGAGTAGTATTCAGGTTTTCGTGGCCCAAAACTTCCTGAACAGTCTTTACATCCACGCCGCCGGACAGCATCATCGTTGCCGCAGTATGGCGCAATTTGTGGGTAGAGAACTGGCTTGCATCCAAACCGGCCTGCAGAAATGCCTTTTTCACCAACCGATGCACCGCTGTAACGCTGATCCGGTTATTGTCCCGTGAGCCAAACAGCGCCCGGTTATCGCTAAGCACCTTTTTGTGGCGCTCCGGCAAATAGGCATCAATGGCTTTGCGGCAGGAGGTGCCAAAATAAACAAATCGCTCTTTATTGCCTTTACCAATGACGCGAATGCGATCGTCATAAACATCGGTCAGATTCAGGCCTACCAGCTCGCTGCGGCGGATACCGCAGTTCAAAAACAGCATCAAAATCGCATAATCCCGCTTTTCATTTGGCCCGGAAACTGCCTGCAAAAGTGCCGCAGATTGCTCCAAAGTCAGGTATTTTGGCAAGCTTTTGCGCAATTTGGGGTACTCAAGGTCCGCTACGGGATTCTCTGTAAGCTGCTTGGTGCGCACCGTTAAATACTTATAAAAGGATTTTAAGGCAGACAGCTTTCTGGCGCGGGAAGCAGGGGAGATGCCGTAGTCCGGCACAGTACTGTCCGGATTCGGCGTGCGATCATTTGCCAGATAAGAGAGAAATTCAAATATGTCGGAGGTTGTAATATCGCGGATAAATGCAATGTCTATATTCTTAATGTCAATCTCATCCAAACGGGAATGGATCGGCATATCGCTGCGCATAAGCTTCATAAAGCGCAGAAACATCCGAAGATCCAGATAATACTCCTGAATGGTCAGGGAGGATTGTCCTTTAATGGTCTCGTGATAAGTTAAAAAGTCCCGCAGGATCTGAGGACAGTCGTGATACCGCTGCATAAATGCACCTCCAAACGCACCGTTTGCCAAAAGGGAGCAGGAAAGACCCTGGGATCCGCCGCTCCGGCCATCTACCCATTGAACGCAACAAAATAAAAATTTTGTTGCGTTCGGAGTGGTGTTTTCAATATATAATATATATTATTGTTTGTCAAGGGCATATTTCGACAATTTTAGCCCTCTGTAGACATTTCCTGCGATTTCGGCGTATCGCCAATTCTAACAAAAGTGTATTGCTTCCCATCGTCATCTTCAAGAACATATTCTGTATCCGAAAGACTTACAAAATCAAATGAACAGATCACTTCATTTAAACGATAATTGGGGTTCCTCTCTTCGCAGCAATGAATCCTAACTATGATAGAGCCGCGGTCATTTTCCCACATTGCAGCAATCCGGTCACCGTCTATAATAACATAGCTTTCATTTTCATCGACATAGTTTCCTTGCTCATCTGCAACCGGTCGCCAGTCAGGATCAACATATCCAGGTCTTTCATAAACTGTAAATTGCGCCTGCAGCTCCTCACAATACCACACACCATCTGTTGGTATGCGTTTCTCCATTTTGCAGCTGGATAATCCTATAACCAACATCAGTAAAAGGAAAATCGCAATACATCTTCTCATACGAATACCTCCTATATCGATTTTCGAACGCAAACATATTCGCTAATTTGTTCGCATTTGTGTGTTCGACATAAAATAGGCAAAAATGTGCCAATATCGCTCGAAATCTGCATAATTATGGAATAAAAGTTGCGTTCTATCTGTATTTTAGGTGATTTTACGCGCTTTTTCGTCAGTAATGTTCAAATTTATTATACTCCTCTCCCCTTCTAATGTCAATAAATACAAAAATTCCTTTACAATTCCCCTGCCAGGTCTTACAATAGAAACAGAGATTATTAATAGGAGGAATCCGTTATGAGCGTTAAAAGAATCGGTGTTTTGACAAGCGGCGGCGATGCACCCGGTATGAATGCCTGCGTCCGTGCCGTTGTCCGTACTGCCCTTTTCCACGGTGTGGAGTGCTACGGCATCCGCAGAGGCTACAACGGCCTGATCTCCGGTGATATCATCAAGCTGGATGAAAAGAGCGTCAGCCGTACCATTAACCGCGGCGGTACCATTCTGTATACTGCGCGCAGCAAGGAGTTTATGACCGAAGAAGGCCAGCAAAAAGCAGTGAACACCTGCAAATTCCTGGGTCTGGACGGAATCGTGGCCATTGGCGGTGACGGCACCTTCCGCGGTGCCAGAGCATTGAGCCATCACGGCATCAATGTGGTTGCCATTCCTGCCACCATAGACAATGATATCGGCTGCACCAATTACAGCATCGGCTTTGATACCGCTGCCAATACCGCCATCGACTGTATCGACCGTCTGCGTGATACAATGCAATCCCATGAGCGCTGCTCTGTGGTCGAGGTTATGGGCAGAAATGCAGGTTATCTGGCGATGTATGTGGGCCTTGCTGTTGGCGCAACCGCCGTTCTTGTACCGGAAAAGCCTATGGACTTTGAAAAAGATGTGGTGGAAAAGATCAGAAAAGCGCGCTTTAAGGGCTTTACCCACTATATGATCGTGGTTGCCGAAGGCGCCGGCTCTGCAGCTGACATTGCAGCAAAGCTTAAGGAAGCCATTGGCCTGGATCCCCGGGTTACCGTTCTCGGTCACATCCAGCGCGGTGGCTCCCCCACCGCCCGTGACCGCGTAAATGCAACAAAAATGGGCTATCTTGCCGTTGAACTGCTACTGGAGGATAAGACAAACCGCATCGTCTGCACCAACGAGGGCAGCTTTACCGATGTAGATATTGACGAGGGTCTGGCTATGTTCCGCAGCATTCAGAATATGGAAGTCAATGTCCTGGACGCAATGACCGGCATCTGACACAATATTGCGAGGTTTAGATTATGAAGACGAGATCTGCGCTACTCTTTCTGATAATCGTTCTTACTGTAACACTGTTCAGCACCGCAGTCTCCGCAAACAGCGAAATCCTGGATTGGCCTGCATCTGTGGAAACCAAGGAAATTACCGTGATTCAGGATGGCGACCCCATCTGCTACCGGTTTGTTCCTACGGAGACCCGCGAATATGCCATTAAATATCCAAGCAATGTGCCGCTGGGCTATGAATTCCGCACCAGCAACGATGAGGTTGTGGAATTTTGGAACTGGATCGATAATAACAACAATTTCTGCGATATTTACACCCTGACTGCAGGCACGGAGTACATTCTCACGCTTTTCTACGGCGGCGAGCCTTCACCGGAGGGTAAATATACCGGCAATATTTCCATTGTCCCTTGGGAAAACAAACTGGAACTGCCCGACTATCCCTACCTGCAGGACAATCAAAAGGTTACATATACCGTTACGGAAGACCTGTGCGAATATTTTCTGTACTCCCCTGCCCAGTCCGGCACATACTGCATCGGCAGAAACACCTCCTGCCTGCGCATCAGTCTGAGCCCCGTGGTGAAGACACCCAATGATATGCCCCACGAGCCGGAGCATTTGGGCGACTGGCGTACAGATACCATGCAGGGCGATCTGTACCGCCTGGAAGAAGGCAATATTTATCTTATTTGCATTGAGGGCTTTGGCGTTGTGCCCGGTGAAACGATCACCGATACCGTATGGATCCGCCCCGGCGAAGCCCCTAAAAATGAATATCCTATTTGGAGTATCAGCGATTCCAAAACCGTCACACTGAAAAAAGACGAGATCGCCAAGTTCTACCTAACGCCGTCTGAATCCGGCCAATATATGGTGCGCACCCCGGAGAGCATTCGCATCGAAGTCATTGACGGTCCGGATATGCTGGGCACAGCATTTTCCACATCCGACGGTGTGGAGGGCTATGTGTACGATCTGCAAGCCGGCAAGCAGTACACAGTGATGCTACAGGAATGGGCAAGCGAACACGGCACAGAAACCGGCACATTCAAATTTGAAAAGGTTGGCGCGGTCAAATCTGCCAGCATTTATGTTGCCAATTTTCACAGCGATACCTACTTCCTGGGCATTGACATAGACCCCATCTGCGGCGGTTTGGAGGGCGTAACCTGGTCCGTCAGCGATCCGTCCGTATTCTCCTTTGTGTCTACACACGATAACGGCGCGGAACTGCAGATCCTTAAAAACGGCAAGGCCACCGTTACCGCAAAGGTGGGCAATGTCAGCACATCTATCGAGCTCACCGCTCCCGGTAAGCTCCCCGTTCTGACCGAGGGTAAGACCTTAAGCCTGACCATTGGCGGAACAGCCGCTGAGTTTACGCCCACCAAATCCGGCAAGTACCAATTCACTGTAAATCCCAACCGCGCGATGCTGTTCAGTGTCTATGAAAATGTGGAGGAAGATCCCTTATATTTTAAGGAAGAATTCTCTGAGCAGTTGGTCTTTTCCCTGAATCTGGACGCCGGTATAACATACGAGCTTGTGCAGCTGTTCGGCAGAAGCACAGTCAGCGTCAAGTATAGCGGCGGATCATCCTCTCAGAGCGGCACTACAGCCCCCACAGTTGCACCGACCCAACCGGAAACAACTGTTCCCTCCTCCCCTGCCACAGCGCCTACAGACGCCACAGAAGCTCCCACACCCCCCACTGAGGTCACCGAGCCGACTGTAACAGAAACAACGCCCACAGCCGGCGACACGGATACTCCCATTGGCAGCGTGCTGATCACCGCTGAGGATATCACCAAGGAAGATTTGATCGCTTTTGAAAATACCGAAAGCTCCGTCTTCCAAATCAGCGCAGATGCCCTGCGTCTGGCCGCGGAGCAAGGCAGCTCTCTGTCTCTGGATTTCCCATCCAATGTCAATGTTGTGCTGTATAACAACATTCTGCAGTCGCTGTGTGAGGATACCGCCGACGAATACATTACCGTTAGCGTTACACCCAAGACCTACTACGATCTCAATGCAGATCAGCAGGCGGCCCTGGAGGGAAAGAGTCTGGTGATGCTGCTGGATATGACCCTTAGCTTCGACGGGATCAATGTTCACGAGCTGGGCGGCAACGCACAAATCACCCTTCCCAATCCGGACATCAACAAGGATTGGCAGATTCTCTACCTTGCCGATGACGGCAGCGTGGAGATCTTGGAGATCACCGGCGATGAGGAAATCTCCTTCAGCACAGATCA
>JAFQRK010000066.1 GCA_017410075.1 Oscillospiraceae bacterium
AACTCCCCCAGTCTCGCATACGCTCGACAGCCCTGCCGGGCCCGCGCCCCTTTTGTCCGCTTCGCGGACATTTTCCCCGCTGGCGGGGAAATCTGCCCTCAGCGAGGGGGCCAAGGCTGCGTTCCATACCTTTCCTGCACCTTTTTTATGCTGCGGAATATCTTGGAATGAGCGGCAAAACGCTCGAAAAATTTCTTGGAGGTATTCGTTATGTGCAACAACAACTGCTTCGGTGGCAACTCCTGCTGGTGGATCATCATCCTGGTTCTGCTGTTCTGCTGCGGCTGCGGCGGCAACAACAACGCTTGCGGCGGTAACTACGGCTGCTACAACAACGGCTGCGATCGCTGCTGATCCCAAAAAAGGGCACCCCAATCGGGGTGCCCATTCTTTATTCTTTGATCAACGCATCCTCCAGGGTGCGGCCCAGACTGTAATGGAATATACCGTCCCGGGCAGGTGCCAGATCCGGCAGCATACCGCGCTGCACAAAAACCGCATCGCTCTGGAACAGGATCGGACACAGCTGTCCCTCCTCCATTACCGCTTCGTGGAGCTTATAGAAGTTGCCCGCATTGGTCATTGCCGCAAGGCTCATTTCATACAGCGCAGGATCCTTCAACCCGCCGTAATTCAAAGAGGTGTTTGTGCCGAAAAATGCAGAAATATCCATATTGGCAGACAGCTTCGTCTGACCCAGATACAGATCGTACTCTGAATCCCGTAAATTCTCCTCCAGATCCTCAGCGGAGCTTTTGATAATGGAAACCTTCAGGCCGCCGGCACGGAGCATATCCGCAATGGCCAGACCGGCCCGATGGCGCACCACATCGTCACCGTTGAGCAGGATCGTGACAGAAGTGTCTGTTAATTCCGCCGCCGCGACTGCCTCGGCAAACAGCTCCGGCGCATAGCTGTAGCGCTGCGCCAGGGAGGAATTGTACCAGGGTGAGGACGGGGATGCCGGCAAAGATGCCGGACGGGCAAGCCCGTGATAATATTCTTCCGCGAGCAGCTCCCGGTCAATGGCGTGGGTCAGCGCGCTGCGGATCCCAGGATCGGAGAAGATCTTGCTGTTTTCGTTGCAAACCAGGTAGAGGAATTTGCCGTTTTCCGCGCTCCAAAGCTCATAGTCTCCCCGGTAATCGGCATAGCGGTCAGAGCCGGGATTGGAAACCACCAGGCTTACGCCCTCAAACTCGAAGGCGTCACGGATCTGGGCAGGAGATTCTCCTTTGACCAGCGCAATGGTATCACCGAACACCGGCAGTTTGGCATCGCACCACCAGGCGGCCTGCCGCCGCAGGGATGCGCTGTCTGCACTCAGCTCCAGCCGGTACGGGCCGGTACCCAAAGGTCTGGCTGCCAGCACTTCTGCCGCCTTCACCACAGGAATATCCAGCAGCAGCGGCAGCTCTGCCATCGGCGTTTTCATCTGGATGACCACCGCTTCCCCGGACACAGCAATGGATTTGACCTGCTGCAGCCGTCCGCCGTAATAGCGGCTCTCCTGCGCAGCAGTCAGGCTGGCCACCACATCGTTGGCCGTCACACGGGTGCCGTCGGAAAACAGCGCATCAGCAAGATAAAAGGTATAGGTTTTCAGATCCGAGGTTACCGAATACCGGTCACAAAGCACCGGCTCCGCCTCGTATTCCCTGTTGACGCTGAAAAGCCCCTGGTAGATCAGGGAAAACAGCGCCCGATTGGCGGTATTTTCGCTTTTATAGGGATTCAGCTGCTCCGTCGGATCATAGATCAGCGACAGCGTCTGCACATCCTCTGTTGACCCGTTGGGCTTTATGCCGCTGGTATCGCCAAAATAAGTGGGCGCGGTGGGATTCAGAGAACTTTGCCCGCTACAGCCGCACAGCAGCATTGCCGCGCACAGCAGCAGCATCCATATCCGTTTCACAGCGACACCCCCTTGCATACAATGATCGCACCCTGCGAGCCCCGATGATTCCCGGTGATCCGGTGAGACCAGAATCGTTGATTCTGGCATTTTGTGCAGGCATTGCTGATTTCAATATGCTGCACACCTGCCCGGCAGAGAAATTCTCCGTTGATGGCTTTTAGGTTTACGAAATATTTTTGATTTTCTCGGCGGATATATTTTTCCGCCGCTTCGCCCAGCGCTGCAAGCATGGCCTGCGGCACATCGGCATCGGTTTCAAAGCAGCAAAAGCCGATATTGGGGCCGATTGCGGCGCGGATATCCTCCGGCCTCGTCCCAAAATGCTGCTGCATCGCCCTGACGGTCTTTCCCGCAATATCTGCAGCCGTTCCCCGCCAGCCTGCGTGGGCTGCGCCCACCGCGCCGGTCACGGGATCCCAGAGCAAAATCGGGGTGCAGTCGGCTGTAAACACCTTTAGCGCCACCCCGGGCTGCGCCGTTATCAGCGCATCACACTCCGGATAACCGTGATGATCAATGCCCCGATAATCCTGCGCCGTTACTGCGCGGACGATGTCAGAATGGGTCTGCCGGGTGCAGATCACCTTTGCCGGATCAAACCCCAATTCGTCTGCCAGGATCTGCAGGTTTTTCTCCACATTTTCCTGTTTTTCTCCGGGACGCAGGCTAATATTCAAGGCTGCAAACGCCCCGGTGCTGACACCGCCCAAACGGGTGGTGAAGGCGTGGGGTGCGGAAATCCCCTCAGCGATCAGATATTCTAATGTTCCGTTTTTCTGGGTTATGATCGACATAGGAACTCCTTAACCAGATGTCATTGCGAAAAATCTCCTTGGCCCCCTCTGACGAGGGGGCTGGCACGGCACAAGCCGTGGCTGGGGGAGAGAATTCTC
>JAFQRK010000009.1 GCA_017410075.1 Oscillospiraceae bacterium
TTCCGTAACGAGGATTCCGGCGAGATGCACGGTCTGATCCGTGTCCGCCAGTTCACCATTTCCGAAGGCCATCTGGTGCTGCGTCCCGAGCAGCTGGAGGAAGAGTTCAAGGGCTGCCTGGAGCTGGCAAAGTATTGCCTGGATACGGTGGGTATGCTGGAGAACTGTACCTTCCGTTTCTCTCAGTGGGATCCTGCCCGTGCCGGCATCAAGTACGAGGGTACGCCTGAGCAGTGGGAAGAAGCGCAGCGGGTTATGGGCGATATTCTGGACAGGCTGGGTGTTGACTATGAGATCGGCATCGACGAGGCTGCCTTCTACGGCCCCAAGCTGGATATCCAGTACAAGAATGTCTTTGGCAAGGAAGACACTATCGTTACCATCCAGATCGATATGCTGCTGGCGCAGAAGTTCGGTATGGAATACACCGATGCCGACGGCCAGAAGAAGATCCCCTATATCATCCACCGCACCAGCCTTGGCTGCTACGAGCGGACGCTGGCCTACCTGATCGAGCGTTATGCCGGCGCACTGCCGCTGTGGATGATGCCCACCCAGGTCAAGGTAATGCCCATCACTGACCGCGCACACGACTACGCCAAGGATCTGGCTGACAAGCTGAACGCCCTGAACATCCACGCAGAGACCGATTGCCGCAGCGAAAAGCTGGGTTACAAGATCCGTGAGGCACAGCTGCAGAAGGTTCCCTATATGCTGGTCGTTGGTGACCGGGATATGGAAAACGGCACCGTTTCCGTCCGTACCCGCAAGGGTGACGATCTGGGCGCAATGACTCCCGACGAGTTCATTGCCAAGTGCCTGATGGAGATTGCCACCAAGAGCAAGGAAGTTTAATTGCAAACCGCAACAAGCCGTCCAATGGACGGCTTGTTTTCAAAAGGAGAATCGTATGTATATCTGGGTCGGCTGCAAGCTGCCGGAAAGCTTTGAAACACAGATCCGCAGTATCTGTCTGGAGCAGAACAAAGCATTGGGCTTAAATACCGCTGCCTTTTCCCTGCCCCAGCATGTTTCCCTGAAGATCAGCTTTCCATCCCAGCAGCACAAAGAAATTCTTGCATATCTGGAAGCTTTTTTGCAGAAGCAACCCCCCTTTTCCCTGCGCATACAGAGCGTGCAGCAGCAGGGCAACATCCTCTGGCTGCCGGTGGAAGAAAACGAAACGCTGCGGCAGCTCCACCAACAGCTGGATGCGCAGCTGGAGCAGCGCTTTGGCATTGCCCAGCACGAATTTGACAAATGCTTTCTTTTCCACTCCACCCTGTTTATGGCCGAAGATACGGATAAGCTATCCCAAATGCGCACGGCACTGGAAGCATTCCCTATGGAGCAAACGCTGCAGGTGGACACCTTCCTGTTGGGTCTTTCTGAAAACAATCTGCCCGGCGAATACCGCATTGTGCGGAAAATACGAGTATAATTACAAGCCGTCCGGCATCGGACGGCTTGTTTTCTTTTTTCTGTTATGCTATAATATATTATAATGTTGAAACGGAGGGCGTTATGCGGAAACTGCACATTCTCAAATGGCTGATCCCCGTATTTTGGATCGTGCTGGGCGCAGTTTGCTTCGCCGCCGTCCACGGCCACGAATTTTTAGGGCTGATCTGCTTCTGTCTCAGCGGTCTGAGTGTTTGCTATATTCTGATCGGTATGATCAAGCGCCGTATGGCAGCCAAAATGCTGCGCACCGTTCTTTCCACTGCTTTGTGCCTGGGCATTTTGCTGTTTGCCGTTACAGAAGCCGTCGTGCTTTCAGCCAGCAAAGGCCATCCGGATGAAAGCTGCCAATATGTGATCGTTCTGGGCGCCAGAGTGCAGGACACCTCCCCCAGCATTTCCCTGACGGAGCGCATCAACGCCGCTTATGACTATTTGACCGCGCATCCTGAAACCGTTGCCGTCCTTTCCGGCGGTCAGGGGGAGGATGAGGGCATTTCCGAAGCCCAATGTATGTTCGCGCAGCTCACCGCTATGGGCATTGCAGAGGATCGGCTGTGGCTGGAGGATCAATCCACCTCCACCTGGGAAAATCTGCATTTCTCAATGAACATCATTGCGGAAAAGACCGGTTCCCATCCTGAAAAGGTGGGTATTCTCTCCAGCGAATATCATCTCTACCGCGCCGGTCTTTTTGCCGAAGACTGCGGCTTTGAAGCCGTAGGCATTCCGGCAAAGACCCAGCGATTCACCATTCGTCTGAACTATTTTCTGCGGGAAGTGGCCGGCGTATGGCATTATTATGTTTTAGGAGGACTTTACAATGATTGAAACGCGTTACGCTGAATATGCCTGGGAGCAGACAGTCACCCTGCTGGCCATCGACTCCCCCTCCGGCTATACCGCAAAGGCCGCAGCCTGGGTCAAGGAAGCCTTTGAAAAGCTGAATTTCACCGCCACCGTCACCGCAAAAGGCGGCGTTCTGGTGGATTTGGGCGGCGAAGATGAAAATGACGGCCTGCTTCTGGAGGCTCACGCCGATACCCTGGGCGGTATGGTGGCCCAGATCAAGGGCAACGGCCGGCTGAAGCTGACGCCTCTGGGCGGCATGAACCCCAATAACGGCGAGGCTGAGAATGTCTGGGTCTACACCCGCAGCGGCAAGGTCATCGACGGCACACTGCAGCTTTGCAATGCCTCTGTCCATGTCAACGGCGACTATTCCTCCGCAAAGCGTTCCTGGGATGCTATGGAGGTGGTGCTGGACGAGGATGTGAACAGCGCCGACGATACCCAGAAGCTGGGCATCCAGGTGGGCGATATCGTCTGCTTCGAGTCCCGTACCCGCCGCACCGGCAGCGGATATCTAAAGAGCCGTTTTCTGGATGACAAGCTGTCTGTCGGCATCCTGCTGGGCTTTGCCAAGTACCTCAGTGATAACGAGATCAAGCCTTCCCGTAAGGTCTGGGCGCACATCACCGTATACGAAGAAGTGGGCCATGGCGGCTCTGCCTCCGTTCCTGCCGGCGTTACAGAAGCCATTTCCGTGGATATGGGCTGCGTTGGCGAGGGTCTGCAGTGCACCGAGCGGCAGGTTTCCATCTGCGCCAAGGATTCCGGTGGCCCCTACAGCTACGAGGTGGTAGGTAAGCTCATTGAAGCCGCCAAGAAGACGGACGCAGACTATGCTGTGGACATCTATCCCTATTACGGCTCCGATGTGGAAGCTACCCTGCGCAGCGGTGTGGATATCCGCCACGGTCTGATCGGTGCCGGCGTTTATGCCAGCCACGGCTATGAGCGCAGCCACATTGACGGCGTGTATAACACATTGAAAGTTCTGTCCGGTTATCTGGATGTATAATGAAAGGAGCAAATATTATGAAGGAAAACTATATGGTCTGCAACTGCAAGCAGGTAAGCTACTTTGCCATTCTGGACGCGCTTCACGAGCACGACGATCTGAATAACGTCTTATCTGCTTTTGATGCCGTTAAGGAAGTAACCCATTGCTCCACCGGCTGCGGCGGCTGCCACGATAAGGTGATGAAGATCATCTCCGACGAAATGATGAGCAAGTAAATAAAAAAGAGAGAGGCAAACGCCTCTCTCTTTTTATGTTGGTGCCGGTGGCCGGACTCGAACCGGCACGCTGTCGCCAGCGGTGGATTTTGAGTCCACTACGTCTACCATTCCATCACACCGGCAGGTGCCTCCTTAGTATAGTACACATCTCCTGAAAAAGCAAGCAGAAATTTACGCATTTCGTCTTTCTTCTTTTCTTGCAGTGCAGTGTTTACCGATCACAGCTTCTCAAAACCCACCAGTAAACCGCCCTTTTCTGCATAGTAGCTGCACAAGCCGCGCAATTTGCTAACAGTTACATCCACCTCAGGCCGCTCGGCGTGGATCATCTGCACCAATTTTCGAGCCGCCTCTTCATTACAGCAATGGGCAATTCGTACTTTTCCCTGCTTCAAACCGGCTTGCATCATATTTTGCAGTATGGCATACAGTGCTTTTGCTGCGCCGCGGCATTTGTTGGTCGGCTCCAAAGTTCCCTGATCGCTGGCTTTTCCTACGATCCGAACTCCAAGCACCCCGGCGATCTTTGCCACAGCAGGAGAAACTCTCCCGTTGGCAGCGAAATTTTTAAGCGACTCCAGAACAAACACCAGCCCCGTTTGTTTTTGATACGCTGCGATTTTTTCGGAGATTTCTGCAAAAGACAATTCCTGCACTATGTATTTCTCCAATTTTTCAATGATCAGCATTAATTCCGGACCCGCTGAAAGCGAGTCAATAACGCACACACGCCGCTGTGGGTGCTCCGCTTCGTACATTTGCTTTGCAATGTTGGCGCTGTTGCAGCTACCAGACAGACCGCTGGTAATGGTAACACAATACACCTCGTCCGCATCACCAAAGGCTTTCAGCCAATCAGCAGGATTGGGGCAGGAGGTTTTAGATTTGCCTTTGTAGTTTTCAAACCACGATACCATTGCATCCACATCCAACGCTGCATCATCTACAAATTCCGTTTCCTTAGTGATGATTTTCAACGGCGCCGATGCGAATGCCATTTTTTCCAATTTCAATATATTTGCAGACGAGTCTGCAACGATCTTAATATTTCTCATAATGTTATACCGCCTTTCTTTACCTTTGCGTATCATATCATATATATCGCCCGTCACCTATCCACTGTTGCAGTTTTTCCCTCTCCTGCAGGTAGAATCTCCGCTCTACTTTCTGATAACCCCAAAGCTTAAGAATTGTTAAAGAGTGTTTAAGAGATTCTTAAGTGCATTGACTTTCCCTCTCCCTTTGGCTAGGATGGAATTATCAATTTTTTCCAGAGAAAGAAGGGCGCAATATGTTTATTGCAATGTTCAACGGTTGGTATTTCTTCTGGCTGATCCTCAGCGCAGCGCTGACCGCAGGTCTTTATTTTCTCCTGCGCAATAAAAGCACCAAATGCCAGAAAATCGTGCTGTTTTCCCTGCTGGCACTTGGCTTTATCCTGCACTTTTTAAAGGTCTACATCCCGCCCTACAGCGTGGATGAAGCCAGAATGCTCCGGGACAGCTGGTTCGTCAATATCTGCGGCGCAAATATTGCCCTGTTTCCCTTCTTCTTTGTGTCCAAAAATGAAAAGGTCAAGGACTATATGTTCTACATTGGCGTGATCAGCGGTCTGCTGGCGCTGTTCTACCCCGAAGAGCCCATTGCCAAGGTAGATCAGGCAGCAGAACAGCTGGATATCATCCGCTTCTACTATCACCACTGGATGCTGTTCTGTGTACCGTTCCTGATGGTGTCTTTCGGCATTCACAAGCCCAGCTACAAGCATATTTTACGGGCGCCCACCATTTTGCTGCTGATCATGCTGTTTATCATCCTCAATCAGGTCTTCCAGATGGAGCTGGGCTTCATTCCCATGACCCGCAGCACCGACCGGTTCTTTGATATCGGCTACAAGAACACCTCCTATATCTGGGGCCCCGGCACCAACGATGCCATCGGTAATTTCTTCAAGATCTTCACGCCTAAGTTCTTCAAGACCGTTCCCGTTGGCGAATTCGCCGGTCAGGAAAAGTATTGGCCCTGGTTCTGGATGATCTGCCCGGTATTTATTCTTGTCACACCGCTGTCCTTTATCGTGGCCTCCATTGCCGACCGCAAGCGCCTCGGCGCTGACATCAAGAAGCTGCTTGGCAAGAAGCAGACGGCAGCCAATAAATAATATACCTCAAAAACCACGCCTCACGGCGTGGTTTTTTGGCAGAAATCCGTTGCGTTCAGATGAAAGATATGCTATAGTATACATATACAGAATGAATGATTGTATAAATTTTACTTTTTAGGAGGTTTCATATGAATATCAACTATATCCATCCTGCTGATCAGCTGGTTATGTTTATGCAGCGCATCTATGATAAGGGTATGACCACCACCTCCGGTGGCAATCTGTCCATCATCGACGATGACGGCAACATCTGGATCACCCCCGCCGGTGTCGATAAAGGCACCTTAAACCGCGGTGACATCGTCTGCGTCAAGCCCGACGGCACCTGTGTCGGCCCTCACAAGCCTTCTTCCGAGTTGCCCTTCCACGCAGCCGTATACAAGATGCGTCCCGACCTGCGGGCTGTGCTTCACGCCCATCCCCCTGCCCTGGTTTCCTTCTCCATCGTCCGTCAGCTGCCGGATATGGAGCTGCTGCCCTCTGTTCAGAAGGTCTGCAACGATCTGCGGATCGCCACCTATGCCGTCCCCGGCAGCGATAAGCTGGGCGAAAACATCGGCGAGTGCTTCGCCAAGGGCAGCGACATCGTCATTTTGGAAAACCACGGTGTTTGCATCGGTGCGGAAACTATGTTCGCCGCATTCCAGAAATTCGAAACCCTGGACTACACCGCCAATTTAGAGATCCTGGCTAAGCGGATCGGCAATGTCAAATCTCTGCCCGCTGAAGCCATCCGGATGACAGAGACCACCACCCATCTGAAGATGGACGATTTTATCCCCAACACCCATACCTCCGAGGAGCTGGCTGCCCGTCGGGATATGATCACCCTGATCCGCCGCAGCTACCGTCAAGGTCTGTTCACCGCCACCCACGGCACTTACTCCGTGCGTCTGAGCGATGGCAGTTTCCTGATCACGCCCTTTGGTATGGACCGTGCCTACATTGAAGAGGAGCATCTTGTTCGTGTCAAGAGCGGTATGAAGGAGCTGGGCAAGACCCCCTCCCGTGCCGTTGGTCTGCATCAGGAGATCTATGCAGCCAACCCCAACATCCGCGCTGTTCTGCTGGCACATCCCGTTCACGCAATGGCATTTGCTGTGACCGATGCAAAGTTCGACCCCAGAACGATTCCCGAGAGCTACATCCTGCTGCGGGATGTCAAGCGCATTCCCTACGGCAAGATCTACACCGAGCAGAAGGAAACCGCCAAGGTCTTCACCGATGCCTGCCCCGCTGTTATGGTGGAAAATGACTGCGTGATCGTCACCGGCGAAAGTCTGCTGCAGGCCTTTGACCGACTGGAGGTTATGGAGTCTACTGCACATTCCATCATCAACTCCACCGCCATCGGCAGCATCGTCCATATCACCCAGGACGAGGTTGAAGATCTGAAGGTGGCATTTAATTTGAAAGACTGATTTATGGCCCCCTCTGACGAGGGGGCTGTCAAAAATCTTTGATTTTTGACTGGGGGAGAGAATTCTCTCCCACACTCTATTGAGTCGCAAAA
>JAFQRK010000067.1 GCA_017410075.1 Oscillospiraceae bacterium
AAAGCTCCTACCAAACGGTAGGAGCTTTTTGTATCGCAAATTAGCCGTAGATCAGGGACTCGGCGTAGCGGGTAGCGATGATGCCCTCGGGCTCACCGGTCTGCTTGGATTCGGACAGGATCCGCTCGATGGAGTTGTAGATGTTGTCTACCTTCTCCAGAACGGCAGCCTTATTGTAGGGGCCGTCCACCTCAGCAGCTGCGTTGATAACACCGCCGCCGTTGATGACAAAGTCGGGAGCGTAGTAGATGCCGCGAGCCTTCAGTGCCAGACCGGCTGCATCGTCCAGGATCTGGTTGTTGGCGCCGCCGGCAACAGCCTTACACTTCAGCTGAGGAATGGTGGTGGGATTCAGGATCGCACCCATGGCGTTGGGGGAGAAGATGTCGCACTCCTGGGAGTAGATGGCATCGGTGGGAACGATGGTAGCGCCGAACTCCTCGATTGCCTTGGCGGCAGCTTCTTTGTTGCTGCGGTTGGCGATGATCAGCTTGGCACCGGACTGGTGCAGCAGACGGCACAGATCATAGCCGACCTTGCCCAGACCCTGCACGGCAATGGTCAGGCCTTCCAGATCGTCACGGCCCAGAGCTACCTTAGCGGTAGCCTTGATGCCCTGCCATACGCCGCGGGCGGTGAAGGGAGAGGGATCGCCGCTGTTCTGGGGCAGACCGCAGATGTGATTGGTTTTGCGCAGCATAATCAGAGCATCGTCGCAGTCGGTGTTGACATCCTCAGCGGTGATGTAGTCGCCGCCCAGGTTGTTAACAGCCTCGCCGAAAGCTTCGAACATAGCCTCGGTCTTCATAGAGGGGTCAGCGATGATGACGCCCTTGCCGCCGCCGTGGGGCAGGCCGGCAACTGCGTTCTTGTGAGACATACCGCGGCTCAGGCGCAGAACGTCAAACAGTGCATCGTCGTAGCTGGCGTAGGGGAACAGACGGCAGCCGCCGATGGCGGGGCCCAGATTGGTGTTGTGGACAGCGATGATAGCCTTCAGGCCAGCCTTCTCGTTGTTGACGAACAGCACCTTTTCGTGGCGGTATTTGCTCATTTCGGTCATTGCATTCATAATAATTTTCCTCCTTAAGATGTTTGGAAGTTTATGCTTTGTAATCTTTGCCTAGGGTCAGAGCCTTCATATTCAGCTCTACAAGGGCGGCCTTGGTGGGGGGAACAAGCTTTTCCACCACGGTCTGGGTGCCGTCAAAGGACAGCTCGGGGTTATTCTGCAGCAGGTGACCCATAATGATCATGTTGGCCAAAGTGGGAATGTGCTGCTCTCTTGCCATTGCAGTGGCAGGAATGTAGAAGACCTGCACATCGGTGCGCTCAACTTTCACGCCGATCAGGGAAGAATCCACATAGATCTGGCCGCCGGGAATGACGGTATCCACATATTTTTGCAGGGAAGGCAGGTTCATGGCGATCAGCACATCGGGGCTGGTAACGATGGGGGAGCCCACGGGCTGCTCGGAAATAATGACATTGCAGTTGGCGGTGCCGCCGCGCATTTCGGGGCCATAGGAGGGGAGCCAGGAAACCTGCAGTTCCTCCAGAAGACCTTTGTATGCCAGGAACTTACCGGCAAACAGAATACCCTGTCCGCCGAAGCCGGCGATCAAAATTTGTGTCGTTTTCATTTGGCATCCTCCTTTGCAGCGGAGCGATCCTTATAAACGCCGATGGGATAGTAGGGAAGCATATCGCTTTCCACCCATTCCAGCGCCTTCTGAGGGGTCATACCCCAGTTGGTGGGGCAGGCGGAAACGACCTCAACAAGAGAGAAGCCCTTGCCGTCGATCTGGTTCTGGAAAGCCTTTTTGATGGCCTTCTTGGCGGCATTGACATTCTTGACATTGTTCACGGCAACCCGGGCCAGATACTCGGGACCTTCCAGAGTGGACAGCATCTCGCAGACCTTGATGGGCCAGCCGCAGTGGTTGACATCACGGCCGTAGGGACTGGTCTGGGTGACCTGACCGGGCAGGCTGGTGGGCGCCATCTGACCGCCGGTCATACCGTAAATGGCGTTGTTGACGAAAATAACGGTGATGTTTTCGTTTCTGGCTGCGGAATGGACGGTTTCTGCCATACCGATGGACGCCAGGTCGCCGTCGCCCTGATAAGTAAAGACCACATTTTCCGGACGGCAGCGCTTGATGCCGGTGGCAACAGCGGGTGCACGGCCGTGAGCAGCTTCGATCATATCGCAGGCGAAATAGTCGTATGCCATAACGGCACAGCCGACGGGGGCAACACCGATGGTCTTGCCCTCAATGCCCAGCTCATCCATTACTTCGGCAACCAGCCGGTGGATGATGCCGTGGGGACAGCCGGGGCAGTAGTGGAAGGGGAGGTCCGTCAGGGAGTTGGGCTTTTTAAATACAACTGCCATAATTAGAACACTCCTTTCTCCGCGTTGCGGATAGATTCCAAAACTTCATCGGGGCTGGGGATCATACCGCCGCAGCGGTTGCACAGACCCACGGGCTTCTTGCAAGCGGTAGCCAGACGCACATCCTCAATCATCTGACCCATACTCAGCTCTACGCTGATGAAACCCTTGACCTTATCAGCGGCCTTGCTCAGAGCTTCCTTGGGGAAGGGCCACAAAGTGATGGGACGGATCAAGCCAACCTTGATACCCTCCTGCCGTGCGGCAACGATGGCATTCTTGGCAACACGGGAAGCAATACCGAAGGCGACGACACAGATGTCTGCGTCTTCCATCATATACTCTTCCCACATAGGCTCGTTTTCTTCGATCACCTTGTAGCGCTCATAACGCTCGAAATTGGTAACCTCCAGCGCCTCGGGCTTTAAGTACAGAGAGTTAACGATATTGTGCTTGCGCGCACCGTTGGTGCCGGTCAGCGCCCAAGGCTTTTCATAGGTTTCGATCTCGGCATCTTCAAAGGAGATGGGCTCCATCATCTGACCGATGGTGCCGTCTGCCAGGATCATAGAGGTCATCCGGTATTTGTCTGCCAGGTTAAAGCCCTTGATGGTCAGGCTGGCCATTTCCTGGACGGAAGCCGGTGCCAGAACGATCATCCGGTAGTCACCGTGGCCGCCGCCCTTGGTAGCCTGGAAATAATCGGACTGAGAAGGCTGGATGCCACCCAGACCGGGGCCGCCGCGCTGGACATTGACCACCAATGCAGGCACATCAGAGCCGGCAATATAGCTTAAGCCCTCAGCCTTTAGGGAGATTCCGGGGCTGGAGGAGGAGGTCATAACACGCATACCGGCAGCGGCAGCGCCGTAGACCATATTGATAGAAGCGATTTCGCTTTCTGCCTGCAGGAAGCAGCCGCCGATCTTGGGCATCTTCTTAGCCATATAGGCAGCAATTTCTGTCTGGGGAGTGATGGGGTAGCCGAAGTAATGGCGGCAGCCGGCACGGATGGCGGCTTCAGCGATGGCTTCGTTGCCCTTCATAAGAATTCTCTGTGCCATAGTAGCCTCCTTATTTCTCAACCGTAATGATGCAGTCCGGGCACATAGTTGCACAGAATGCACAGCCGATACATTTTTCCATATCGGTCATAACAGCGGGCGAGTAGCCCTTGTTGTTGATCTGATCCTCGGCAATGACCAGAAGCTTCTTGGGGCAGGCGGACACGCACAGGCCGCAGCCCTTACAAAGGTCAGTATTGAATGTGACTTTTGCCATTTGGATTCCTCCTTTTTGGGTATGTGATCAGAGCTTAGCGCTTCTGGTCGGGTAGGTCGAAATATTTTTCCTGCAAAAGCAGGGGGAAAACATTGGGAATATGCTCTGCAGTCCGGGACGCAAGGTCAGCACGGACGGTGGTCATATAGACAGGAAGCCCGGAAAGCTTGCTCAGCTTTTCTACATAGTCCCGGCTGTCAAGAACCGTCTGCACATCGGTCAGCGGGCCTAAGTGGGAATTGTTGACGATGTCTGTAAAAGGAAGCTTGCAGGCGGCTTCGATTTCCCGCATTACCTCCAGCGCATCCTCCGGGGTTTGGGTCAGGGGACGGTAGCAGTTGGCAACGAAGATCATCCGGTAGTTATTTTCTTTTTTGATAAAGGGAACATACCGGCCCAGGGCGTATGCGCCCCGATCGTCACCGCCGATGTCCATCACGCCAAAGCTGCTTAGATCCTCCACCAGCCGGTAGGCCTCCGCCGGCAGGGCGGGCAGATCCACATTGGAGTTGGCAAACTGGGGCGCGATCAGCGCTACTCCGGCGGCTTTCAGCGCCTGGGCGCTGTCTGCGGTGCGGAAATAGGGATTGACAATGTCCAAGTCTGCAATGCAGACCTTTTTGCCCTCATTTGCCAATTGCAGAGCATAATTTACAGCAATATTTGTCTTGCCGCTGCCGTAATGGCCGGCAAACAGGGTTAAGCGCTTATGGTCCATAGTTTCCTTCCTTTTGGTCGGAATGGACAATTGAGAATTGACAATTTTATTTATCGGCGAAGCCGATACCTTCATTGTCCATTGTCCACTGTCAATTGGATTACAGTTTCTTTCTTATGATCTTGCCGCTGACGGTCTTGGGAAGGCTCTCCTTAAATTCCACGATTCTGGGGTACTTATACGGCGCGGTGCGGCGCTTGACATAGTCCTGGATCTCCTTGCGCAGAGCATCGTTGCCCTCTGTGCCCTTGACCAGCACGATGCTGGCCTTGACCACCTGGCCGCGGACCTCGTCGGGAGCAGCGGAGACACCGCATTCCAGAACATAGGGCAGCTCCATGATCACATTTTCGATCTCGAAAGGTCCAATGCGGTAGCCGGAGGACTTGATCACATCGTCTACACGGCCAACATACCAGAAGAAGCCGTCCTCATCCTGCCAAGCCAGATCGCCGGTGTGGTAAAAGCCATCGCGCCAGGTTTCCGCGGTGATCTCCTCATTGCCTTCGTAGGCATAGGCAAGGCCGCAAGGCAAACCCTGGGAAATGTCGATACAGATCTCACCGGTGGCACCGGGCTCTACCTCGGCGCCTTCGGCATTCAGCAGCTTGACCTTATACAGAGGCACGGGCTTGCCCATGGCACCGAACTTGTGGCTGTCGCCTGCCAGATTGCCGATGATCAGAGTGCTTTCGGACTGACCGAAGCCCTCCATGATCTTCAGACCCGTGGACATCTCAAACTGGCGGAACACCTCGGGATTCAGCGCCTCGCCGGCGGTGGATGCGTGCTGGATAGAGCTAAGATCGAACTTGCTCAGATCCTGCTTGATCAGCATCCGGTACATCGTGGGCGGTGCGCAGAAGGTGGTGATGTTGTATTTTGCAAACATCGGCAGGATCTTCTCGCCGTCGAAACGGTCAAAGTCATAGACGAAGATGGCTGCCTCACACAGCCACTGGCCGTAGATCTTGCCCCAGGAGGACTTTGCCCAACCGGTATCGGAAATGGTCAGGTGCAGGCCGTCGGGGTTGACCCGGTGCCAGTATTTGGCGGTGATGAAATGACCCAGAGGGTACTTATAGTTGTGGGCGGTCAGCTTGGGATAGCCGGAGGTGCCGGATGTGAAGAACATCAGCATCGGGTCGCTGCCGCAGGGGGCATCCTCTGCTCTTGCAAAATGGGAGCTGAAGATGGGATATTCCTCGTTAAAGTCGTGCCAGCCCTCCCGGCTGCCGTTTACCAGAATCTTATGCTTCAGACCCGGACACTTTGCAGCGGCCTCGTCTACTGCGTCGGCAACGATGCCGTCGGCAGTGCAGAGGATGGCGCTGACATTGCCTGCCTGGAAGCGGTATGTAAAGTCCTTTTCCAGCAGCTGATTGGTGGCAGGGATGGCCACAGCGCCCAGCTTGTGCAGCGCCAGCACGGAGAACCAGTACTGGTAGTGCCGCTTCAGAACCAGCATCACCCGGTCGCCCCGCTTGATGCCCAGGCTCTTGAAATAGTTGGCCACCCGGGCGGATTCCTTCTTCATATCCTGGAAGGTGAAGCGGCGCTCAGTGCCGTCTTCGCCCACATAGAGCATCGCCAGCTTTTCCGGCTTGCTGCGTCCCAGAGCATCCACCACATCAAAGGCAAAATTGAATTTGTCCTCGTTGTGGAATGCGATCTTTTTCAGCTTGCCGTTTTCCACGGTGGGGTCAATGAAATTGCGGTAGACCCGGGGCTTCTTGTCCGGGGTCAGGCTCTGACCGGGAGTCGCCACCGCGGCAGCAGCCTCTCCGTCACGGGCGGCAGAATTGCTGAGCACGAATGCATAGAATGCACAGTCCTCGCCGTCCACGGCGATCATACCGTGGGGCGTGGCGGAATCGTAGTAAATACAGTCGCCGGGGTACAGGATCTCGGTTTTGCTGCCGATCTGGATCCGCATCGTACCGCGGATCACAATGTCACATTCCTGACCCTCGTGGGTCACCAGCTCGATATCTTCGTACTCTGCGCCGTCGCGGTACTTCAGCTCCATATACAGCGGCAGACCGATACGGTTGCGGAAGCCGGCGGCCAGGTTGTAGCCGATCATATGGTGAGCTTCCTCGATCCGCTGGCCGTCGCCCTTACGGGTCAGGGCGTAGCTGCGCAGCTTGGGGCTGCTGCCCTCCAGCAGGTCGCCCATATCTACACCCAGGCTGAGGGTGCAGCGGTACAGGAAAGCAATGCTTAAATTGCGGTTGCCCGCTTCACACTGCCGATATTCTTCTACGGAAATGCCGGTGCGGGAAGCCATTTCCTCAACGGTAAAGCCGTTGACTTCACGCAGCTCCTGAATACGCTTGGCAACTTCCTGAATTTTAAAATCTGTGCCGGTGATCTTTTGTTCCATAGTCTGGACCTCCAAGGTTGAGACAAAATGCAAAACAGCCCGTCTCAAAGATAGATTCCTTGAGACGAGCTGTAAAATCACAACCCGCGGTACCACTCAAATTGTATCTTTCGATACCACTCATTGGGTGCCAACACACCCTAAGCACTAACGCAGCTGACACGGGGAGGCTCTACTTGCTTTGCGCGTTCTTCCTCCCGGCTCAGGAGGGACAAGCGATTGTCCTTGCCATGGCTTGCACCGACCGCCATTTCTCTGCAGGCATTTAAGAACAAAAGCTTTTCTCCATCATAGCCTTTATGTATGGAATCATACCACATACTGTCTTAATTTGTCAATAAAATTTACAAATAAACCTTGTCATTCCGAGGAGCGCAGCGACGCGGGAATTCCCTGAAGGAATGTGCGCCGCAGGCGATTGCCGCGTCGGGGCGTCGTCCCTCCTCGCAATGCCGTGTTGATCAAAGCTTATTGCGCTGGATCTTGCCGGAGATGGTCTTGGGCAGACTGTCGCGGAACACCACGACCCGGGGGTATTTGTAGGGTGCGGTATTTTCCTTGACATAGTTCTGAATTTCCTTCTTCAGCTCTTCCGTACCCTTTGTGCCCTTTGTCAGCACGATGGATGCCTTGACAACCTGACCTCTGACGGGATCGGGAACGGCAGAAACACCGCATTCCACAACATAGGGCAGCTCCATAATGACACTCTCGATCTCGAAAGGTCCAATACGGTAGCCGGAGGATTTGATGACATCATCAATGCGGCTGACATAGAAGATGTAGCCGTCTTCATCCCGCCATGCGGTATCGCCGGTGTGATACATACCGTCGTACCAGGCTTCGTTGGTTTTTTCTTCGTCCAGGTAGTATTCCTTGTACAGACCGCAGGGAATAGTCTTGTCGGTACGGATGACGATCTCGCCAACCTCACCGGGCGCAACGCTCTTTCCGTCGGGATCGACGATATCGATATCGTACTGGGGAGACGCCTTGCCCATAGAGCCCAGCTTCGGGGTAGAGCCTGCCAGATTGGCGATGGTCAGGGTGGTCTCGGTCTGACCGAAGCCTTCCATGATCTCCAGACCGGTGGCTTCCTTGAACTTCTTGAAGACCTCAGGGTTCAGGGCTTCGCCGGCGGTGGTCATATGGTGGATAGAGCTTAAGTCGTACTTACTAAGATCGCCGCGGATCAGCATACGCAGCATAGTAGGCGGTGCGCAGAAGGTGGTGATGTTATACTTGGCGAACATAGGCAGAATGTCGTTTTCGTCAAAACGGTCAAAGTCATAGACGAATACGGCACCTTCGCACAGCCACTGACCGTAGAGCTTGCCCCACAGGGATTTGCCCCAACCGGTGTCGGAAATGGTCAGATGCAGGCCGTTGCGCTCACAGCAATGCCAGTACTTGGCGGTAACATAGTGGCCCAGAGCATAGGTGTGCTTGTGGGCAGCCATTTTGGGATTTCCGGTGGTGCCGGAGGTGAAGAACATCAGCGCCACATCCTCACCGCAGCCTGCATCTGCAGGGCGGTCCAAATGGCGGGTAAACAGCGGATACTCCGCATCCAGGTCGTGCCAGCCTTCCTTGCTGCCGCCCACCAAGATCTTGGTGGTGACCTGCGGACACTCGGCAGCGGCCAATGCAGCCAGATCTGCGGTATCGCCGTCTGCGGTGCACAGAATTGCACTGACACCGGCAGCATTAAAGCGGTATACAAAGTCGTGAACCTTCAGCTGGTTGGTGGCGGGGATGGCCACAGCACCCAGCTTGTGCAGCGCTACCATAGCGGGCCAGAACTGGTAATGGCGCTTTAAGACCAGCATCACCTTGTCGTTTTTCTTGATGCCCAGAGAGGTGAAGTAGTTGGCGTACTGGTTGGACATATCCTTGATATCCTTGAAGGTGAAGCGGCGCTCGTTCTTATGGACATCCAGATGCAGCATAGCCAGCTTGTCCGGCTCTCTGCGGGCGATCTCGTCCACAATGTCGTAGCCGAAGTTAAAGGTCTCTGTGTTTTTGAAGCGAATGGACTGCAGGCAGCCGTTTTCATCCTCGGAGGTGCTGATGAACTTGCCGCACACCAGCGGAGCAGAGGTCTTTGCGGTAGCAACGCTTCTGCGGACCTCTGTTTCGACTGTCTTTTCACCGGGAAGAACCACGGCGCAGAACACACAGTCCTGGCCGCCGACGGCGATCATACCGTGGGGCGTAGAGGAGTCGTAGTAGATGCTGTCGCCTTCACTGAGGTATTCAACATGCTGACCCAGCTGGATCTTCAGCTGACCGGAGATCACCAGGTCGAATTCCTGGCCGCTGTGGGTAGCCAGATGGATGGGCTTGTTTTCCTGTGCAGCATCGTATTCATAGCGAACCCAGTAGGGCTCTGCGATCTTGTTGCGGAATTTGGGCGCCAGGTTGGCAATGTCAATGCCGTCTTCCTGGGCGGTCTGCTGACCGGCACCCTTGCGGGTAACGGTGTAGCTGGACAGTCTGGCGCTGCGGCCTTCCAGCAGCTCCGTCATTTCCACATCAAATGCCAGCGCACACTTATGTATAAAAGAGAAGGGAATGTCGATCATACCACTTTCATAAATGGTGCATCGCTCCTCGGGGAATTCGACTTTTTCTGCCAGTTCAGCAATGCTCCAGCCCATAATCTCCCGCATTTCTCTAATTCGGGTAGCGATCTCGGACAAATGCATCATTGTGTTTTTCGGATTCATGGCAGTTACTCCTTTCGATGAATAAAAAAACGCCTCAAGCAAAGCTTGAGACGAGATAAACCCGCGGTACCACTCAAATTGCGGCTTGCGCCGCCACTTATCAGACTCTAACAAGTCTTATCCTTTAACGCAGGCATACGGGAGAACTTACTGAAAACCGTTCGGCTCTCCGGCTCGGAAGGGATGGGTACTTAGACTAAGCGCTGCCGGCTTACACCAACCGCCGGCTCTCTGAAAACGCCTTGATCTGACCGTCTTCGTCAAAGCTTTTTCT
The DNA here is from genome assembly GCA_017410075.1 of Oscillospiraceae bacterium. Taxonomy (GTDB): domain Bacteria; phylum Bacillota; class Clostridia; order Oscillospirales; family Oscillospiraceae; genus Faecousia. The sequence goes on from JAFQRK010000067.1 coordinate 9,787, forward strand.
GCTGTTGCACATACTGTATCATGTCCACGACAAAAAGTCAAATGTTTTTCTGCACAAAACAATCGAAAATTTTATAAAACTTTTTGTCTATCTTTTTCAGAAAATAAATATTGACAAATATTGCGGGATATGTTTAAATGACTACATTATAATACGCAAAAGACATTGAAGGAAAATCTGCCCTTTCGTATACTGCTCCAGAGAGCCGGCGGTTGGTGTGAGCCGGTGCAAAAGGAATTGGCAGTCTGATTCCCGAGTCGGTCTTGTGAACGCTTCCTGTCAGTAATGAGATCCGGGCGCTCCCGTTACAGAGCTAGGGCTTGTTGGAGCCTGATGAGTGATTCTCCTTTGGGGGAATAAGCAGGGTGGTACCGCGAATTTATCAATTCGTCCCTGAGATCGGATGATCTCAGGGATTTTTTTATGAAGGAGTGTTTGTTATGAGACAGATCCAAATCAGTGATATGACTATGAAGCAGGCGGCCGAGGGCTTCAGCCTGTCCTTTAAAGAGAAGATCGAGCTGGCCAAGCTGCTGGATAAGCTGGGCGTTTCCGTTATTGAGCTGGAGGGGATCACCAATGCCCGTATTGACGCGCTGCGGATCAAATCCATTGCCGCTGCCGTTACCGGCAGCACCGTGGCAGTTCCGGTGCAGCTGAATGCAGACAGCGTCACAAACACATGGAACGCCTTGAAGGAGGCAAAGAAGCCCCGTCTGCAGGTTTGCGCGCCTGTCAGCTCTGTGCAGATGGAGTATCTGTTCCATAAAAAACCCGATGCAATGCTTCAGGCAATCAGCGAAACGGTAGCGGCCTGCCGCGGAGTTTGTGCCGATGTGGAATTTGTGGCGGACGATGCGACCCGCAGCGACGGCGCATTTCTGGAAAAGGCGATCTCTGCCGCGGTGGAAGCCGGTGCGACTACGGTTACGCTGTGCGATGCTGCCGGCGCAATGCTGCCGGACGAGTTTGCCGGATTTGTCGGCGATGTTTGCGCTGCCAATCCCTGCCTTGCCGGTGTTCATATAGGCGTTTGCTGCTCGGATGAGCTGAATATGGCGGATTCCTGCGCCATTGCTGCCGTCCGCCAGGGCGCAGCCGAGGTCAAGGCTGCCGCATATCCTCTGGGCAATGCCTCCCTGGCCAATGTGGCCCGGATCATCAGTACCCGTGGTGAAAGCTTTGATGCTGCCTGCACGGTCAGCAGCACCCAGCTGAGCCGTACCGTGGAGCAGATCGCCTGGATGTGCCAGACCGGAAGAAAGAAGACCTCTCCCTTTGACAACGGCGTGCAGGACGAAGATTCCGGCGTTTATCTGACGGTGCACGATGATATCGGCGGTGTTATCAAGGCTGTGGAGCATCTGGGCTACGATCTGTCGGAAGAAGATGCCCAGAAGGTCTATGAAGCATTCCAGACCATCGCTGCCAAGAAGGAAAAGGTCAGCGCCAAGGAGCTGGATGCCATCGTGGCCTCTGCAGCGATGCAGGTGCCGCCTGCATTTGTACTTAAGACCTATGTGATCACTGCCGGCAACACCGTTTCTGCCACCGCACACCTGACCCTTACCAAGGACGGCGCTGCTCTGGAGGGTGTTTCCATCGGTGACGGCCCTATTGATGCCGCATTTTTGGCGATCGAGCAGATCACCGGCTGCCATTATGAGCTGGATGATTTCCAGATCCAGGCGGTGACCGAGGGCCGCGAGGCGATGGGCCAGACCGTGGTGAAGCTGCGTTCCGGCGGCAAGGTGTATTCCGGTCGGGGCATTTCCACCGATATCGTGGGCGCCAGCATCCACGCCTATATCAGCGCCCTGAACAAGATCGTCTATGAGGAGGAAGCGGTATGAAACTTTCCTTTTCGACCCGGGGCTGGGCGGATCTTTCCTGGGAAGAAATGATGCAGACCGCGCTGGAAATGGGTTTTTCCGGCATAGAGGTCTATAATCTTCCCAAATTCGATCCCATGCTGGATCGCAGCGGCCCGTTCCATAAATACCAGGCAGCGGCAACGGTACGCCAGCTGCGGGAAAAGAAGCTGAGCATTCCCTGCTTTGATACTTCCTATGACCTTTCTCAGGATGCGACCTGCGTGCCGTATCTGCTGTCGCTTCTGGAGGTTGCCCGCAATACCCAGGTGCCTTATGTGGCGGCCTGCGCGCTGACGGAAAATGAGGAGCAGGCAGTGCATAATCTGCACGCGCTGCTGCCCTATGCCGAGAAGCTGAAGGTCACCCTTTTGCTGAAAACCAGCGGTATCTATGCCGATACCGGCAGACTGCGCAATTTGCTGAACACCTTTGCCAGCGATTATCTGGGCGCGCTGTGGGATGTGCACCACACCTACCGGGATTTTGGCGAAAGCGGCGATACCACCATTAAAAACTTAGGCAGCTATGTCTGCCATGTCCATCTGCGTGATTCCGATGACCGGGGCGAATATCAGGTGATCGGCGAGGGAACGATGCCCATTGCAGATGTGATGCGCGCACTCTCGTCTGTCAATTACGACGGCTTCCTCTCGCTGGAATGGAAGCCGGTCTGGCAGGAGGAGCTGCAGGATCGGGAGATCATCTTCCCGTATTATGTAAACTATATGAGCCGTTTCGAAAGCCCCAGAAGTCAGAAAAAATCTCTGTACTTCAACCACGACGGCTCCGGTCAGTACATCTGGAAAAAGGATGAGCTGGTGGATATGACCTTCTCTCAGGTGCTGGATCGGGTGGCAGAGGAATTCCCGGATCAGTATGCGTTTAAATACACCACGCTGGACTATACCCGTACCTATCGGGAGTTCAGGAAGGATGTGGACGATTTCGCTCGGGCGCTGGTTTCCATGGGCGTCAAGGCCGGCAGCAAGGTGGCCATTTGGGCCACCAATGTGCCTGCCTGGTACATCACCTTCTGGGCCACCACCAAGATCGGCGCGGTGCTGGTAACGGTGAATACCGCCTATAAGATCCACGAGGCAGAGTATCTGCTGCGTCAGTCCGATACCCACACGCTGGTGATGATCGAAAACTGTCTGGACTCTGACTATCGGGCAATCATCAACGAGCTGTGCCCGGAATTGGCAGGCACCAAGCCCGGCGAGCCGCTGCACAGCAAGCGGTTGCCCTTCCTGCGTAATGTGATCACCGTGGGCTTCAAGCAGAGCGGCAGTCTGACCTTCGAGGAGGCGATGGCCCGCAAGGAGCTGGTAAGTTCCGAACAGGTGGCAAGAATGGCCGCTGCGGTGCGTCCCAACGATGTGTGCAATATGCAGTACACCTCCGGCACCACCGGTTTCCCAAAAGGTGTTATGTTAACCCACTACAATGTGGTCAACAACGGCAAATGTATCGGTGACCGGATGGATCTTTCCACAGCAGACCGTATGATGATCCAGGTGCCGATGTTCCACTGTTTCGGTATGACCCTTTCTATGACCTCCTCCATGACCCACGGAGCGACGATGTGCCCGATGCCCTATTTCTCCGCAAAATCGTCGCTGGCCTGCATCAATCAGGAGCGGATCACCTGCTTCAACGGCGTGCCCACTATGTTTATTGCCATGTTCAACCACCCGGATTATCGCAAGACCGATTTCTCCCATATGCGTACCGGCATTATGGCCGGCGCCGGCTGTCCGCCGGAGCTGATGCGCCGTGCAGCACGACCGGATGAAATGAATATGCGGGGCATTGTATCTGTTTACGGACAGACTGAGTGCGCCCCCGGCAATACTATGAGCGCCTGGACAGATTCTTTGGAGGTGCGCACCGATACGGTAGGCTATGCCTTCCCCCATGTGCAGTGCAAGATCGTAGATCCGGAAACCGGCGAGGAAGTAGGCCCCGGCGTGAACGGCGAATTCTGCGCCAAGGGCTACAACACCATGAAGGGCTATTACAAAATGCCCCAGGCCACGGCAGATACCATTGATGCCGAGGGCTGGCTGCATTCCGGCGATCTGGCCTGCAGGGACGAAGCGGGCAACTACCGCATCACCGGCCGGCTGAAGGATATGATCATCCGCGGCGGTGAGAACATTTACCCCAAGGAGATCGAGGAGTTTATTTACACCCATCCCCAGACCAAGGATGTTCAGGTCATCGGCGTGCCGGACAAGAAGTACGGCGAGGAAATTATGGCCTGCATTATTCTGAAAGAGCCCGGCAGCGTCACAGTGGAGGAAATGACCGAGTATATCAAGGCCAGTATGGCACGGCATAAAGTGCCCAAATACATTGCGTTTGTGGAGGCTTTCCCCATGAATGCGGCGGGCAAGGTGCTCAAGTACAAGATGCGTGAGGATGCCGCCAAGCGCTTAGGTCTCGTTGGCGACGGCGCTGACACCGCCGGAAATCCGGGCAAGTAAATAAAAATGGGATGCGAAAGCATCCCGTTTTTTGTACGGAAATGCCTTCCCCCGGGGGGAAGGTGTCAAAAATCTTTGATTTTTGACGGATGAGGAATGCGGGCGGTAATCTTAAATTGAGTACAGTTTTAAGACTTCTGCGATGTTTTGCTGCACGCCGTTCCTCTCCCGTCAGCCTGCGGCTGACACCCTCTCCCCGGGAGAGGGTATAAAAAGCCCCCTCAAAGAGGGGGCCAAGGTGTAGCTTGTTTATTTATCGAATACCGTACTTTTCAATGATATAGTCCATATCCTTATCGCCGCGGCCGGAGAGGTTGATCAGCACGCTGCCCTTGCCCATTTTCTTGGCAAGCTTCATACCGTAGGCAACGGCGTGGGCGCTTTCGATGGCGGGGATAATACCCTCCAGACGGGCCAGCTCATAGAATGCGTCGATGGTATCGTCGTCGTTGATCACATCGTACTTGACGCGGCCGATATCCCTTAAGAAGGCGTGCTCCGGGCCGGAGGAGGGGTAATCAAGACCGCTGGCAACGGAATATACGGGCGCGGGCTCGCCGTTTTCGTCCTTCAGCATTACGCTGTTGAAGCCGTGCATAACGCCCTCGGTGCCGTACTGCAGGCTGGCGGCGTGATCGCCCAATGCTGTTCCGCGGCCAAGCGGCTCAATACCGTAAATATCCACGGGGTCATTCAGGAAGCCGGAGAAGAAGCCGGCGGCGTTGGAGCCACCGCCAACACAGGCCACGATGGCATCCGGCAGATGACCGGTCATATCAATAAACTGGGCTCTGGCTTCCTCGCCAACCACATGCTGGAAATCGCGGACCATCATGGGGAAGGGGTGCGGGCCGACAACAGAGCCGATGCAATAAATGCAGTCCTTATATTCCCGCGCATAGGCGGCAAAGGCGGCATCCACGGCCTCCTTCAGGGTCTGCTGACCCTCGGTGACCTCCACCACATTGGCGCCTAGGATCTTCATTCGTGCCACATTGGGAGCCTGCTTCTTGATATCCTCTGCGCCCATGTAAATGTCACATTCCATACCGAAGTAGGCAGCAGCGGTGGCCATTGCCACGCCGTGCTGACCGGCGCCGGTCTCAGCGATAACCTTCTTCTTGCCCATATACTTGGCAAGCAGCACTTCGCCCATACAGTGGTTCAGCTTGTGGGCGCCGGTGTGATTCAAGTCTTCCCGCTTGACATACAGCTGCACATTGCCCAGTTTGTTGGACAGCCGCTCCAGATGGGATA
>JAFQRK010000068.1 GCA_017410075.1 Oscillospiraceae bacterium
ATCATGGAAAGCACTGCCTGCGAATTTGTTACCATCCAGTCCCACGACGGTCTGACCCTTCACGGAAGATACTATGATGTGGCGAAGAATGCGCCGGTGATCATCGTATTTCACGGTTATCGCAGCTCCACGCTGCGGGACGCCGCCGGCGGCTTCTCCCTGGGCTTGAAAATGGGCTATAATGTGCTGGCAGTTGATCAGCGCGCCCACGGAAAAAGTGGCGGCAGAGTCATCAGCTTCGGCATTAAAGAGCGTTACGACTGTCTGAAATGGATCGAATATGTGAATCAGCGGCTCGGCAAGGATACTCCCATCATATTGTGCGGTATTTCTATGGGTGCAGCCACCGTTTTGATGAGCGCTTCGCTGGATCTGCCGAAAAATGTTCGGGGAATTATAGCGGATTGCCCCTATTCCTCCCCTGCTGCCATTATCCGCAAGGTTTGCAGGGATATTGGCTATCCCCCTGCCCTGGCTTTCCCGGTTCTTTGGCTGGGTGCACTGATCTTCGGCCGGTTCCGGCTGTGCAGCTGTGACGCGGTCATTGCGGTGCGCAATACGGATATACCGATCCTGCTGATCCACGGCGGGGATGACCGGTTTGTTCCCTGCCAGATGAGCAAGGATATCTACGAAAACTGCGCCGATCACGCCCAGCTGCATATTTTCCCGGATGCCGGACACGGACTGAGCTATATCATCGACCACATTCGCTATGAGGAGATTTGCCTGAAATTTCTCAAAGATGCGATTTGACAAGATTTCGCAGGAATGGTATACTGAAAATACAATCATAAATTGGAGGTATGGCTATGAAAAAGAATATCATCACCATCAGTCGTCAATTTGGCAGCGGCGGCCGCACAGTTGGCCGTATGGTTGCAGAAAAGCTCGGCATTCCCTTTTATGATAAGGAACTGGTGGAGCAGATTTCCCTGGAATCCGGCTTCGCGCCCAAATTTGTCGAAGAGCAGGCGGAACACGCACCCGGCAAGACGAAATTCTCCTACGCCTTTGCTGCCCAGGGCGTTCCCGGCGTTATGAACGGTATGTCCACCGCAGATTTTCTGTGGCACATTCAGTGCAGCACCATCATTCAGCTGGCGGAAGCCGGCCCCTGCGTGATCGTAGGAAGAAACGCAGATTACATTCTCAAGGATCGGCCGGATGTTTTTCATGCCTACATCCACGCAGATATGGAGCAGCGCGCTGACAGAATCGTACGCCTCTACGGCGAATCTGAGAAAAGCCCCCAGACAAGACTTCAGGAAAAGGATAAGCGCCGTGCGCTGAACTATCAGCACTATACCGGCCGCACCTGGGGTGCTGCAGAAAACTACGACATCTGCCTGAACACCGGAAAAATCGGAATTGAAGCTGCGGTGGATACCATCGTAGCGCTGGTTAAGGAATAATAAAAGATCCCGAAATGCTTGTCATTTCGGGATCTTTTCTGTTACTGTCTGAATTTCTTGGCCTCAAAACTCATCATCAGGCAGGCCAGCGCAGCCAAGGTGAGAATCGCAGAAAGCTCATATACCCAACCGAACAGACCGATCTTACCCAAATTGAAGATCACCCGGAAGATGATCGCGATGTGGAACACAAAGACTGCAGGCTTTTTACCGGGCAAATAACCACCTGCACAGGCAAGCAGGATCAGACCGGCAAGCGGATACCATAGGATGCCCAATAGGATGCGAAGCACGCCTGCACTGCCGAAAATGCCCAGCAGCAGAAATACGCAGAGCAGCGCACCGATGATGGCAAACAGGCCGGGGGCATTCCACCGCATAAAATGGACCAACGCAATGAATGCAGCCATTAGGATCAACGGCAGGAACAGGCAGAAAACTGCTTCCAGAAAGCCTACGGAGATCAAGCCGCGCAGACCGAAATAGTAAACGGCAAGGCTAAACAGCGAACCTGCCATACAAAGCACAGAGGCTCTGGTCCACGCACCGTCAGGATTCATCACATAGCGGTTATACTGTTTCATATGCGCACTCCTTTTTAATTTCTTCTGTCTGTCAAACTGACTGCAAGCTCTGCCAGAATGCCAGGATCTTCAAATACATCCAGGGCAGAAAGTGCGGCATCGGTATATTTTTGTACCAATTCTTCGCACTTTTCCAGGCCATAAAGCTGCACGAATGTATTTTTCTCTGCATCCGTGCCCACGCCCTTGCCCATTTCGTCCTTGGTACCGATCACATCCAGCATATCGTCCCGGATCTGGAACGCAATGCCCAACGCGCCGGCAAAGCTGGCAGCGGCGTCGATCTGCTCCTCCGTACCGCCGGCGGCGATAACGCCCAGAACGCAGGCTGCGTTTATAAGCGCACCGGTTTTACGCGACTGGATATTCAGGATCTCTTCCTCGGTGCATTGCCGCTGCTCACTGCGGATATCCAGCACCTGACCGCCCACCATACCCAGAGAGCCTGCGCATTCACTGAGCACGCTGATGGCAAATGCCATATCCTGGGGCTGGACAAGCTGTGCGGTGGATGCAACTGCGAAAGCATCCGTCAGCAGAGCATCACCTGCCAGGATCGCCATTGCCTCACCGTAAACCTTATGGTTGGTAGGTCTGCCGCGCCGCAGATCATCGTTATCCATACTGGGCAGATCATCGTGGATCAGGCTGTATGTATGGATCATTTCAACTGCGGCGGCAAAGGGTGCGGCAGTTTTCCAATCTGCACCGCAGATGCGGCAGAATTCGAAGGCAAAAATCGGACGCAAACGCTTTCCGCCTGCCAAAAGGCTGTACTGCATCGCGTCAAACAGTTCCTTTTGGGGCTCATTGTGGAAGCGATCGTACCAATCCTTCAGATAATTTTCGATATACTCCCGGTACAGACCGGTTTGCTCCTTAAGCTTCATCTGCAAACTCCTCCATCCGGGGGCTTCCGTCGGCCGCTGCGGTCACTTTTTTGATCTGCAGCTCTGCTTCGTCCAGAAGCCTTCCGCAGCTTCTGACCAGCTCTGTGCCCTCCTGGAACAGTTTTAAGCTTTCGTCCAGGGCAACATCACCGCGCTCCATAGAGCGAACGATCTGCTCCAGCCGCTCCATAGACTGCTCGAAGGTCATATTCTTTTCATTCATAGCCTATCCCCTCTCATTCGGTTACAATGGCGTTGATCTTGCCGTCGCTGACACCGACGGTGATCCGATCATCGGGTTTTACCTGGGATACGGATCGCAATACATCGCCGCCTTCTGTTTGTGCGATGGCATAGCCTCTGGTCATAACCTTCAGAGGACTCATCGCGTCCAGTTTGGCAGTTAATTCAATAAAATGCCGCTTTTTCCGCTCAATACCGCGGATATGCGCGGAAACAAGCCGATTATTCAGTAATAGCGTATCCTTGCGTTTCTGTTCCAGATAGCCGGTGGGCGTGCAAAGCGCCTGGCTGGCAGCCAGGGTTTTCAAATGCTGCCTTGCACTCTTTACCTGGCGGCTTAAGGCAGTGGCCATGGCGCCTGCCATACTGTCAAGCGTTTGCCGCAGGGCATCCTGATCCGGCACAGCCAATTCCGCTGCATTGGAAGGCGTAGCCGCCCGAAGATCCGCAACAAAATCGGATATGGTTACATCCGGTTCGTGTCCAACAGCGGAGATCACCGGAATTTCTGAGTCAAAAATCGCTCTGGCTACGGCCTCGTCATTAAATGCCCAAAGATCCTCAATGGATCCGCCGCCCCGACCGACGATCAGCAGGTCTGCCAGCTTATGCCTGTTCGCGTAGCCAATGGCGGCAGCGATTTCCGGAGGGGCTTCCACTCCCTGCACCCGAACCGGCAACAGCAGAACCTTCGTAAGCGGATAACGCTTGCGCAAGATCCGCAGCATATCGTGCACAGCAGCGCCGGCGGAGCTGGTAACAATGCCGGTCACACCCGGATATTTGGGCAGCGGCTTTTTGTGTGCAGGATCAAACAGACCCTGGGCAGCCAGCTTGGCCTTCAGCTGCTCAAAAGCGGCGTGCAGGTCACCAATGCCGTCAACCGACATAGCGGAAACATACAGCTGATACGCGCCGTCTCTGGGGAATACGGAAATTCTGCCCAGAGCGATGACCTTCATACCGTTTTCCGGACGGAAGCGCAGCTTAAAGGCGCTGCCCTTAAACATTACGCACTTGAGCGCTCCGCCCTCATCCTTTAGGGTAAAATAATGATGGCCGGATGGGTACAGCTTGTAATTGCTGATCTCGCCGCGTACGGCGATATTGGAAAGCATAGGGTCTGCATCCATTCGCCCGCGGATGTATTCATTGATCTGGGTGATCGACAGAATCTTCTGCTCCATATCACACCTCCAAAAGACGGTGTGCCAGGACAGCTACGCCCATTGCATTGTCGGTGGCGTATTTGGGCGCGCAAAATACCGGCGCCAAATCAGCCATTTCTGCCCGCAGCAAGGAATTGGAAGCGACACCGCCGGAAAATACCACCTCAAGGCCGGGATATGCCTTCAAAGCATTTTCCGTCGCCTTACGGACGGCATAGGCGATACACCGCAGCGCATATGCAGCGGTCTCAGCAGCGCTGCCAGTGTGGTATTTTTCCACCTTATTCTGAAGTCCTGACAAAGAAAACTCCATTTCAGGACATTTTACGGAAAAAACATCATTCAAAACGGCGTCTTTGCTCAATACATCCAGGTGCTTTCCGGAGGGAAACGGCAGCCCCAGCAGCTGACCGGTACGGTCGATCAGTTGGCCGGCAGAAATATCCGTTGTGCCGCCAATGCGGGTGCAGCGAACATTTTTGCCCTCCGGCTCCACCAGCAGCAGTTCCGTGGTACCGCCGGAAAGATGCCAGGCAAGATGGGCTCTGTCCATCAGATCCATACGGCCAGCGCTCCAAAGGGATGCGGCCACATGGCCTTGCTGATGGGACACCTCAAACAGCGGTACATGCAGCAGATCGCTGAGCATCCGGGCGTGGGTGTACCCGACCAGAAAACAGGGCATATAGCTGCCCTCTACCGCTCTGGGACGGGTAGAAACACCGACAGCCTGAATATCGGCTGCGTCCAAATGGGAAAACAGCCTGCCGGAAAGCTCCGGCAGGCTTTTGGTATGATGAAATACTGCATCAGACTGACGCAGCCCCAGCTGTCCCTGCTTAACAGGCAGCAGCTGTGAGCAATTGATACCGTCATTCCCATCAAAGCAGGCGATGGATGTGGTATAATTGCTGGTATCAAAACCGATGACACTCATTTTGCTTCCTCAGGTGTCAGACTTCTGGCATAAGCGCCCAAAATACCATTAACAAAGGCTCCGGTATCGCTGCCGTCGTACTTCTTGGCAAGGCGAACAGCCTCAGATACGGCAACACCGGTGGGAACATCCTCTGCAAACTGGATCTCATAGATAGCCAGCTGCATAATGGTTCTGGCCAGCCGGGAAATACGGGTGACATCCCAACCGATGGAAAACTGCTGAATAACTTCATTCAGCGTGTCCATACGGTTGATCACACCGGAAACGACCGTGTCAATATACGCCCTTTGCGCACCCTTGGGACGCTGGGAATACACATCGTTCTCCGCTGCCAGAAGCGCATAGTAATGCTTCTGCAGACGATCAGCAACCACCTGCTCCGGCTCATCGCCGGTGAAGGTCTGGGAGTAGATCAAATGAACAGCCAGCTCTCTGGCGTCTCCTCTTGTCATAGCGGCTTACTGACGGACAATGCCGGATACATTCACATTGACAGCAACGGGCTTGATGCCGGTCATGGCCTCAACAGCGGAAGCTGCTGCCTCCTGCGCTGCCTTTGCAACGGTGATCACGGAGCTGCCGTAGGTTACAACGATATTGCACTCGATGGTAACTTCATTGGCTTCGGTAACTGTGATTTTCATACCCTTATTCAGAAGTTTGCGCTCCAGATTCGTCTTTGCATTACCAATACTTACAACGCCGTCAACATCGGAAATCGCATTGGTAACGATGGTGGCGATGACTTCCTCAGAAATCATGACAGCACCGTTATCCTGATTCTGGGTAATATACTGCTTGTTATCAGCCATTGGGAACAACCTCCTATTTTCATCTGTGCCTATTGTGGCAATTCAGTTACAAACAGTATACCAAAAATTATAAAACAAGTCAATGCGAAAATAATGGGCTGTTGATTTTCAACAGCCCATTTCTGTTATACGACCTCAACAACACGGATCTGATCCAGCGTAAACTCTGTTTGTGTCAGCACGATATCCGAAATGACGGAAACATCGTTTTGCTGAATTCCGCCCTCCGGGGACGCAACTGCAACCGAAATACCCTGCTCCGACATATAGGCAACGCAGTCTGCATAGCCCTTTGCGATCACAAGGCTCTCGATCTGCGCTTCCGTCAAAGCCGTCTGAACGATCAGCTCCAGCTGGGCGGAGGATTCCTCAGTCTGGGATTCTTCACCGTAGGCCATTGCCTCTTGAAGCAGCTCAACGGCGCTGTCCCTTGCCTGCTGACGGGACAGACGGACAGCGGCAAAATAATCAACAAGGGTGTCATTGCTGCTTACATCCTCCGCGTCAAGCAAAATGCCGTCCTGAGACATTACTTTCTCCGCATCCAGCGTATCGGTAAAATCGCCAACGCTTTGTGCATTGTTATACATCCAGTTCATGTAGATTCCGGCACACACAACCACCAGTATTGCCGCAGCGATCAGGTTTTTCTGCCAGTTTTTAATATTTTTCATAAATGATCCTCCATTCATTTCATTTTCAATACAGAGATTTTATCCATTCCCAAACCGGTTATACGGGCAACCGCTTCCATAATACTCAGCCGGACCTGAACATTATCCGCGCCCTGGCACACAATGATCGCCCCGCGATACTCAGGATATACAATATGCTGCACCAGTCCCGTCTGCCCCCGGTTTTCATCCGTGACGATAACCGTATCCTTCCTTTCGCTGCCGGAATCACCGGTTGTGAGCGTGTCATCTGTCTGATAAACTGTGCTGGTACCGGTGCGGACAGTAAGCATTACGGATACCTCTCCTGCCCCGTCGATCTGACTTAGGATCTGGCTTAATTCCCGGGAAATATCGGGCTGCGTCGGTGTTTGCGGCGCGGTAGAAGCTTCTGTTTCCTCTGTGCGTCCATAGGGAATCAGCATCAGAGCGATCCCAACAAGCAGCACAAGCAAAACAAAACGGTACTTGCGCACCCATCCCATGATCTTTTCGGTCAGTTCCATATCTGTGCCTCCGAGGGTATTCCCAAATCGTTTTCGATCGTCTGCGTTAGGATCTTCTTGTTATACGGTGAAACCTTACCGCTTAATGTAACGGAAACCGGCTCCGGGATCTCTCCTTCCGACACGGTGACCTCCACGGATAGTGTCACGCCGCAGGTATTGGCTTTGTCCAAGATATATGCCTGCGTCTGCTCCTTTATGATACCTGCCACCGATTCCCGGGAAGAATTTGCCGCGGTTGAAGTGATTTGATCTGCGTCGGCGGTGATATCTGAAAAGATATTCATCGGCCGGATGCGAATATCTGTTACGGGTGCTACCAGAACGATCAGCATAAACACACCGGTGAGCAGCTTCAATGTGATTCCAAGGATGCCCTCTTTACCGGCAAACTGCGTAACAATGCAGCAAAGAATCGCCGCACCGATGACCCCTAAAAGATATTCTTTGATACTCTGCATTATCCCACTCCTTTCAGAAAACAAGTCAGGCTGATCAGCAAAATGATGCAAATTGCGCTGGTAATGCCGAGCAGGATCCCCATCGCCTCGGAAAAAGCACCGATGAGATCCGATACCGGCTTTACACCAAACACATCGCATATGGCTGCTGTCAGCTTCAAAAGCAGATACCGGATCCCGATCTGAAGAAACGGAGATATCCATACGGCGATCACAGCCAGCAATCCGTAGGTGCCGGCTGCAGTCTTCATCACACCGGCACCAACCAGCACCGCCTCAGACGCCTCGGACAGAATACCGCCGACCACCGGGATCATTCCGGACATTGTCAGCTTCGTTGCCTTTAACGCGGTTGCGTCCGCCGTGCCGCTGATCACGCCGGTAATGCCGAGAAAGCCGGTGAAAATATACAGCGACATTTTCAACAGCCAGGTGCAAAGCCATTTGATAAATCCGCTCAGCTTTGTGATGACGCTCTGCTGTGTCGCGCAGCTGGCAACGGAAAGCGCCAGAAAGCAGTAAAGCAGCGGTATCAAAATTGCGGATATGCCGGTTGTCAGCACTGTATTGAATACCGTTGTGGTGACATACAGCGCGCTGGAGGATGTAATGCCGCCCTGAGCCGCCAGAGCGGCCGTCATAACCGGCAAAAGCAGCTTGCCGTATTCACTCAGGGCGCTGACAGTTTCCGTCCCTGCGCGCACCATAGAGCCCGTCTGCTGCAGCAGCAAGGCGGCAACAGCGATAACGCCAACAAGCTCCACGGTCTTCCCGGGTTTTCCCGGCAGACCATTGACCAAAGATACGGCCATGGTGACCGTTACCAGGGCGATGCAGATCCCAACAGCAGCCGTAAGCTCCGGTTGGAACTTGGCAATCGCGCTTTTTACCACCGTCCACAGATCCTGGCCAAAGGTGGTGCGCTCTACCGGCATCAATTCCAGCGCTTCTTTCGGTGCTTCCGGTGCTGTGTACTCCTGAGCGTTCACAGGAGCAGCCAGAAGAAACAGCATAAGCGCAAGCAGAAGCAGCTTTCTCATAACCCCTCCATTATCTTCTGTACAAGCTCCAAAAGTGTCTGCATCAGCGGCAGCGACAGCCAGAGGATCACCGCTGTTGCCAAAATTTGAATGGTCTTTGCCATTGCTGCATTTCCGGCATCCGTGCAGATCAATCCGGCAATCTCCGCGATCAGCCCGATCCCCACGGATTTCAGCAGGATCCTCAGAAATTCCGGATCCGTGCCGGTGCTTGTATGCAGCTGCCGAACAAAATCAACCACCGGCGTAAGATAACCGACACCCACAGCAATGACCATACAGCATACTGCCGTACTGAGCAGAAGGGCGATATCCTTACCCTGCTGGCGCAGCATTAGGCCAAGAATAACTGCGATCAATGTGCCGATTATCACCTTCAGTACCGCGTCCATCAGAAGCGGAACAGCGTTTTGACCAGATCAAACAGCTCGGATATCTTTTGCGCGATCATCATCAAAACAACGACAAGACCTGCCAAAGTGGTCATAGTTGCCTGCTCCTCCCTGCCGGAGCGTGCCAAAACCTGATTGAGTATGGAAACAATAATGCCAATGGCTGCAATTTTAAAAATCAGATCAATATCCATAGTTTACAAGAATAGTATCGCAAGCCCAGCGCCCACGCAAAGTCCCAATGTCTGGTAGCTGCGCAGCCGGATATCCCGGTTTTCCTGCATTTGCTCAAGCCGCGCTGCGCAGTAATGCTTTACAGCAGAAAATTCATTCATTTGCCCCTGAAGATCAAATTTCCCCAGAGAATTTCCCAGCATAGTCAGCGCTTTTTTTGTTTCAGAAGGGACATCCTTTACAGATGCTAAAGCCGCCTGCATACAGGTCGCTGCATCCGGCGCAATTTGATTTTCAAGCTCTTGGGAAAGCACAGAAAATACTTTTTCCAGGCAGCCGTCTGCATTATGTGCTGCATCGGAACAGATCTGAGGCAGCGGTGTCAGCCGGTATTCCAGCTCACATTCCATACCTTCAAGCAGCTGAACCAGCTGCGCCAGACAACGCTCTTCCCGCCGGAAATTTGCCGCTTTCATAAAGCCAAACGCACTGCAGGACACAAAAATCAAAGCCGCACCAATGTATTTTACTGACATACCATCATCCTTTCTGCGCGCCAGGACTTATCCGGCTGCATGATCAGGATATTTTCAAAGATCCGTGCATTCAGAAGAGGCTGATAGATCGGGCGGGAAGTAAAATCCTTCGGATCGCCGGCGTGGGCAGTGGCCAGCAGTCTGACACCGCACCATCCGCAGGACAGCAAAGCTCTGCAGTCGTTTGATTCAGTGATCTCATCCACAGCAATACAGCTTGGCCCCATAGTGCGAAGCGCCAGATCCAGACCCTGCGCCTTGCTGCAGCCGCTTAAAACATCCGTCCGTCTCCCCTGCTCGATTCCTGCCGGAAAAAGCTCACCCCGCTCGTCCACCACGGTGACGGTACTGCCGCTGTTGGAGATCTGCCGGATCAAATCCCGTAGAAGCGTTGTTTTGCCGCTGCCCGGCGAGCCAATGATCAAAATATTGCCTTTGATCCCGGCAGCTCTCGCCGCAATTCCGGGAAAATCTCTTGCCACACGAATACAAAGCGATGTTGCTGTGCGGATGCCAGCTATTTCCCCATCCTTGACCACTGCCTCGCCGCACAGCCCGATCCGATGCCCGCCGGGAGCAGTGATATAGCCTTTTGCAGCCGTTGCAGCCGACCAGGGAGAATACTTGCTGGCAGTATGGACAACAAAATTGATATCTTGTCCACTGACGGTCTGTGCAAGCCACCGGCTTTCACCACTTAGCACCAATTCCGGCGGTCTTCCCAGCCGCAGACGCAGCTCCTGCAGACTTTCGCGTCCGTGCCTGTCCACCTCTGAACGCATCGCGGCAGGTAAAATAGACAGCAGCTCATTCCAGGCGCATTTCATTTGCATCAACTCCTGCAAAAGACTATGTGCCCGGATCGGCAGTTATACCGACCCGGGCACATTTGACATTATCTTATTTCTGTTTGAACATATGGATGATCCGCTGGCCTGCAGGACTGAATACCACATTGATGATCAGCTCAGGCACAAAATTGGCAAGGATCAGGCCGGTTAAAATATAACCCACCACATCCGTTCCGCCTGCCCACACGCTAAGTACATCCACATAAAACAGCAGCATACAGGCAACAAAAATACCGGTGTTCACAACAGGACAAACGATCGCTGCGCACAGCATTGCGATGTACGGATTCCAGTGCTTCAGCAGCTTATACACATAACCGGAAGCAAATCCAGCCAATACGCCCTTGGCAAGCACGACGATAAAGCACAAAACAGCATTTGCCTGGAAGACCATCTGTCCGCCCGGATCCGTACCCGTTACGCAGTTAATGAATACGATGACGCCAAAAGCAGCGCCAAGCATCGCACCTGCAGCCGGCCCGTACATAGCGGCACCCATTACAATGGGAATCAGCACCAGCGAAATGGGAAATCCACCCACCGGCGGAATGGGGATCAGCTGCAAAACCACTACAAGGGCCATCAGCAGCGCAATACCCACCATGCGTTCAACATTCGATTTATTCACTTAATTTTCCTCCTTGCTGTCGCTCCGGCTATCCGGATGCGATGCAAAATTATTTATCTAAAGCAGAATCTCTGCTCTCGATCACATCAGTTCGTCGCTTTCTTCTTCCGCTTCTTCCAGATCGTCAAAGTCCATCTGCGCCGGCTGGCCGGACTTCATCTGCTCCCACTGCTCCTTAGTCACAAGAATGGTGCGGGGCTTACTTCCCTGGAACGGGCCGACGATGCCCTTTTCCTCCATCTCGTCCACGATGCGTGCTGCCCGGGCGTAGCCCAGCTTCAGCCGCCGCTGGAGCATAGATACAGAGGCCTGACCGGTTTCCAGGATCACATCTACAGCTGCCGGCAGCATTTCGTCGCCGTCCATTTCTGCCGCATTGGGCTCAGGATCGGCTGCAGTTGCTGCGGCCTTGGCGTTGCCGGTCTGGGCAGCCTTGCGCTCGATTTCATCCATAACCGTCTGATCATAGTCGGTATTGTAATTAGTCTTCACATAGCTTGCAACAGCTTCCACTTCCTCATCGCTGACGAAGCAGCCCTGTACACGCAAGGGCTTGCCGGCACCGATGGGGGCAAACAGCATATCGCCGCGTCCCACCAGCTTTTCAGCACCGGGGGTATCCAGAATGATCCGGGATTCCATTGCGGATGCAACCGCAAATGCAATACGGGAGGGAATATTTGCCTTCATCAGACCGGTGATAACATCGGCAGAAGGACGCTGGGTAGCGATGATCAGATGGATGCCGGCTGCACGACCCATCTGGGCGATCCGGCAGATGGATTCTTCCACTTCCTTGGCGGCGACCAACATCAGGTCAGCCAGCTCGTCGATAATAACCACGACCTGCGGCAGCTTTGTGCCTTCGATCTCGCCGGTCTCAATGGTGGTATTGTAGGCCTCCAGATCGCGGACGCCGGCATCGGACATAGCCCGATAGCGCCGCATCATTTCTGTGACAGCCCACTGCAGGCTTCCTGCAGCCTTTTTCGGGTCGGTAACCACAGGGATCAGAAGATGGGGAATGCCGTTGTAAATGCCCAGCTCAACCATTTTGGGGTCCACCATAATGAGCTTCACATCATCCGGACTTGCCTTATACAGCAATGAGATGATAATGGAGTTCATACACACAGATTTACCGGAGCCGGTAGTACCTGCGATCAGCATATGGGGCAGTTTTGCAATATTGCCCACGATGCTGCTGCCGCCGATATCTTTGCCGACGGCAAAGGAGGATTTGGACTTGGCGCGGCAGAATTCATTGGAATCAATGACCTCCCGCAGGGAAACGGTGGTAACCGCTTTATTAGGCACTTCAATGCCCACAACGGAGATCTTACCGGGAACGGCAGCGATACGCACATTGGAAACGCCCAAGCTCAGGGCAATATCATTGGCGCAGGTGGTCAGCTTGTTCAGCCGGACACCCTTATCCAGCTCCACTTCATATCGGGTAACGCTGGGTCCGCGGGTAACATTGATGATATGTGCTTCGATCTTGAAGCTGGCCAGAGTCTCGTTCAGCCGGCGGCTGTTTTCCCGCATTTCTGTGGTGCCGTCCAGCATACCTCTGCTGGGGCTTGCCAGGAGATCAATGGGCGGGAAACAATACTCAGGACGCTCAAGAGACTGCGCCTGCTCGATCTCTGCGGCGACCTGTGCAGCGGATTCCGATGCCTGCTTTGCAGTCACTTTTTCCACCTTTGCCTCTGCAACAGGTGCCGGATGTACTTCTTCTTCTGCAAAGGGAGCTTCCTCTACCTCAAGTGCGGGCATAGAATTGGCCTTCTTTGCGGGCTTCTTCTTATCTGCGTCCATAAGAAGCTCCACATCCGCGTCAGCGCTGACAGAATTGCCTGCAGCGGCAACGGGGCTGTCCACCTCCACATCCAGCTGGCGCATCATATCGGATGCTTCGGGACTGAGCTTGCGCTTGGGCATTTTGGTGGGCACCACCGGCTCGTCCAGATCAATGTCGATCTGCATTTGCTCATTTTTGCGTGCCCGCTTCTGCTCAACATGTTCAATATGCTTTTTAGCAATGTGATTCACCACAACTGCAGCCGGCTCCTGCCGTTCTTCCAGTTCATCCTCCTCCCAATCGGGTCTGGGACGATTCTGAACAGCACGGATAATGCTGGGGATGGTGATCTGCATAGATGCCAGCAGGCAAAGAAGTGCCGCAAGGATCAAAACGATACCGGTGATCACTTCGTTCAGCAGCAATGCCAAGATCCATGCCAAGCCGCCGCAGAGGACGCCTGCGGTGGTTCCTGCAATGCCGCCATTATACAGTGCGCCGATGGCTGCTGCGCCGCCGGGAAGCTGCTGGGGCGCCATAAACAGCTGGGATGTGCAGCCGCACAGCAGGATAAATGCAATCAGGCAGATGCTGCGCATCTTCACGGGACGCTTGCCGCTAAATGCCTGGATCACGAATAAGTAAAGCAATGCGGGGATCGCTACATAGAAGCTCACCTTGCCGATCAGACCGTGAACGATCTTGATAAAAAACAGCAGCAATGCGCCCTTGGGATTTAAGGACATCACAAGGAATATCAGAAACAGCGCGATGCTGACAAGCGCGCCGATCATCCGCGCTGGGAATTTGGTGTGCGGAGATGTTTCATTAGAAGTCTCTGCCTTCTTGGGCGCGACCTTTTTGGCGGCAGTTGTCTTTGCTTTCTGTTTGGAGGAAGTTGCTTTTTGAGCCTGGGTCTTCTTTTTCTCTACAGCCATTACAGATGCCTCCTTAGATCATCAGGTATAGAATAAAGGAAAATAGGGAAAGTCCCCAGCTGTAATAGGCAAAGCCGGGGAAGCCAGCCCGAACAGCAAGAAATCGCATAATGTAAATGCCGAAGCACGCACTCAAAAATGAGGTGATGCCGGCGGTAATGCAGGAAAGGAGCGCCAGGAAGGTGAGCCCCGTTGCTGCGGTGAAAATGCCGAAAAAGTCAATGATCAGCAAAACTGCCAACGCAGGAATGCTTACAAGAAGCGCCGTATCCAGCGCATAGCGCTTGTCTGCGCCCCGGATCAAACCGGTGGATACAGTCAGACCCACCCGAGACAGACCCGGAACAACGCCCAAGCCGCCGCACAAGCCAATGATCATCGCATCTATTGCTGAAAGCCAGCGGGAATCCTTATTGGCACCGGGCAAGAACTGGGGCAGATAAAGGAATATACCGTTTAGAATAAGGAAGCCTGCCAGGATCCAGAGCCGTTCGTGCAGATCGTGAACAATGGGATGGATAATAAACACCACCACAAGAGAAATCACACAGATCCGCAGAAAACGGATGTCCGTCAGGCTGCGCGTATCCGGAGCTCTTTTGCGCCGCTTTTTGTTTACCGAAGCAATTTTGCGTTCCCGGCTCAGCTTGGAGATCATCGGCCAGCAAGCCGTCAGCAATCCAAGCAAAGCGCCCAAATGGGACATAAACCGCAGCAGACTGTAATCTCCTGCACCGATCAGCCGCAAATAGAGCGCACGATGAGCTTCAGCGGAGATCGGCAGGAATTCAGAAAGGCCTGAAACAATGCCGTATATAAAGCTTTCAAACCAGCTTAATTCCATATCCGCTCCCCTTTTCCAAAACTATTCAATTTATCATAACATAAGTTTGCTGAAATTTCCACCCCAGATTTAATTTTTTTCTTTCTTTGTCTGATTCTTATTGATCATTTTGTGCAGCGCAGAAAGTGCGTCGTTTAAACCGCCCAATTTATCAATAAGGCCGGATGCAACCGCTTCCTTGCCGTAAAGGATCGTGCCGACATCGGTGGCCATCTCCCCTGTTGCCATCATATAATGCTCAAATTTCTCGCGGCTGATCTTGGAATTGGAGGTAACAAAATCTGCGATCTGCTCCTGGATCCGCTGAAAATACCGGAATGTTTGGGGCGCACCTACCACAAGACCGGTCATTCTGACCGGATGCACCGTCATACTGGCAGTTGGCGTAATAAAGGATCTTTTCGTGCATACAGCCAGCGGAATGCCGATGGAGTGACCGCCGCCCAGCACCAGCGATACTGTGGGCTTCTTCATCCCGGCGATCATTTCTGCAATGGCAAGGCCTGCTTCAATATCACCGCCGACAGTATTCAGAAGCAGCAGCAGGCCGTCAATGTCATCGCTTTCCTCGATACCTGCCAAAAGAGGCAGAATGTGCTCATATTTTGTGGTTTTACAGTTTTCCGGCAAGACCTGGTGTCCTTCCACCTGGCCGATGATGGTAAGGGTGTAGATATTCCCCTGCTTGCTTTTTGTGATATCCGCACCTAGCTCGACCACCTGCTCCCGCTCCTGCTGTTTCATTTGTGCATTTTTATCTTCCATTGAAAGACCTCCCGTGTTTTTTACTTAGGATGTCCAACAATTGAAAAATTAGCAAAAGAAAACCCCCGGTAAGGGCAGCGCGCCATAGTGAGAAAATGGTTTTGAACGGTCCCTTTTTTCGCTTAACTGCACAAAAAATTCCCGAAATGCGTCAGCATTCCGGGAATTTTCTTATTTGTTAATCAAAAAGTTACCACTTCAAAACTGCTTCGCATCTAAAAAGGATGGAGATTTTCTTGAGATAAGGCAAAAGACCGCGG
>JAFQRK010000069.1 GCA_017410075.1 Oscillospiraceae bacterium
AAATAATAGTAAAGAAATCCTTGGAATTTCTTTCCATTTCCAGTATATCAATGTACTAAGACAATGTCAACAAAAAAATAGTTACAAAATGGTTACAAATATACAATATGCACAAAACGCCATTCCAAGACAAAAGGTTTGAAATTTGCGGAAAAATATGAAAAAAGTACTTGATTTTTGGAAAATATAGTGGTATAATACCTCAGTCTGAAATCAGGGTGAGTCCTCTGCGGGCTAAAATGCGCCGTATGAACGCCTAATATATCAAGGAGGACAAAGTTATGGATCTCGTTAAGGCTCTGAATAGCCAGTACATGAAGGAAGAGCTGCCCGAAGTTAAGGTCGGCGACACTGTTCGTGTGCATGTTCGCATCAAGGAAGGTTCCCGTGAGCGTATCCAGGTGTTCGAAGGCACTGTTATCGCTCGCAAGCACGGTGGCATCACCGAGACCATCACCGTCCGCCGTATTTCCTACGGTGTCGGCTGTGAGAAGGTCTTCCCCCTGCATTCTCCCAATGTTGCAATGATCGAGACCGTGCGCAAGGGCAAGGTTCGTCGTGCAAAGCTGTACTATCTGCGTGGCCGTTTCGGCAAGGCAGCCAAGGTCAAAGAGAGAGTTTAATGCAAAAAAGAAAAAAAGAGGGCTTTGCCCTCTTTTTTTTTACGCAATTATCGTTTATAATAGTATTTATTATTGTCGGCACCCAGGTGCCAAAAAGATTTGGATGTGATTTTTATGCGATTTCCGCGTTTTTTTCGCAAGAAAGGGGAGGACATCCTTCTTTGCGATTTAGAGGAAGATACGGAATTGACTGCTGACACAGAAGAACAAGAGGAAGCGCAGGATCAGAAGCCGGGCTGGAGAAAGACTTTGCTGGTCTATGCCCACGATATTCTCTATTTGCTGGCGGCGCTGGTGGTGTTTTCGCTGTTTCTGCGTGTTGTGGTGGTTAAGGGTACCTCTATGAACAATACCCTAAAGGACGGCGATTATCTTCTGGTGCTGAGCAATGTTTTCTACCGCAATCCCCAGCAGGGGGATGTGATCGTTGCCAGCAAGGAGACCTTTGACAACGGCGCGCCCATTGTTAAGCGCATTATTGCCGTTGAAGGTCAGAAGGTGGATATTGACTTCGCCGAAGGTATCGTTTATGTGGACGATGTGCCGCTGGATGAGCCCTATACGCTGACGCCCACATCCTTGTATGAGGGTATTGATTTTCCGCTGATCGTGGGTGAGAACAGCGTGTTCGTCCTGGGTGACAACCGAAATGGCTCCCGTGACAGCCGGCATCCGGATATCGGTCTGATCGACAAACGGGAGATCATTGGCAAGGTCATTTTCCTTTTCATCCCCGGTACCAATGGCGTGGACTACGCCGGCAATCCCAAGGAATCCAGGGATTTCTCCAGAATAGGAGCGGTGAACTGATGGAACAGGATAGAATGAATATTCAGTGGTATCCCGGTCATATGACCAAGACCCGCCGTCAGATCGAAGCAGATCTGAAGCAGGTGGATGCAGTCTGTGAAATCGTGGATGCCCGTATTCCTATGGCCAGCCGCAACCCGGATATCGACACGATCTGCGCAAACAAACCCAGGATCGTGATACTGAACCGGATGGATCTTGCCGATCCTGCAGCCACAAAGCGCTGGTCTGAGTACTTTAAGAGCAAGGGTATGGCAGCTGTGCCTACGGATTGCAAGAGCCGTAAGGGCATTGCCGATTTCCAGCCTGCTGTTCGCTCTGTTTTAAAGGAAAAGATCGAGCGCAATGCTGCCAAGGGTATGCATAAGCCTTTGCGGGTGATGGTCGTGGGCATTCCCAATGTGGGAAAGTCAACGCTGATCAATCAGATCTCCGGCCGTAAGGGCGCCAAGGCGGAAAACCGCCCCGGCGTTACCCGCGGCAAGCAATGGGTCACAGTTGACAACGGCCTGCTTCTGTTGGATACACCGGGCATTCTCTGGCCCAAATTTGAAGATCCTGAGGTCGGTATGATGCTGGCCTATACCGGCGCTGTTAAGGACGGCGTTATTGATATCGAGGAGCTGGCCTGCCGCCTGATCAAGCTGCTGCATCAGCGGTATCCTCAGGCGCTGAAGGATCGCTACGGCATTGAAACGCAGGAGGATATTCCCGGTTACGAGCTGCTGGAAATGGCCGGCCGCAAGCGTGGCTTCCTGATTTCCGGCGGCGAGATCAATACCGAGCGTATGGCGAAGGTATTGGTGGATGAGTACCGCAGCGGCAAGCTGGGCAGATTTACCCTGGAAGAACCGGAGGAATGAAAATGACGGAAAAGAATATGTGGGAAATTGAAGATTCCTACTTTGCTCAGGGCATCAGCACCATTTGCGGTGTGGATGAAGCCGGCAGAGGCCCTCTGGCAGGGCCTGTATGTGCTGCAGCCGTTATTCTGCCGCCCCATCTGGACATTCCCGGCCTCAATGACAGCAAGAAGCTGACGGACAAGCGCCGCAGAGAGCTTGTTCCTATCATTAAAGAGCAGGCGATCGCTTACGGCATTGCCTTTGCGACCCATGAAGAAATCGACCGGATCAACATCCTGCAGGCAACATTTTTGGCTATGCAGCGGGCGCTGGATCAGCTGGATGTAAAGCCGGAGCTGGCTTTGATCGACGGCAACCGGGAAAAGGATTTCGGCCTTCCCGTCAAGACTGTGGTCAAGGGCGACAGTCTCAGTGCAAACATCGCTGCTGCCTCTATACTTGCCAAGGTCACTCGTGACGACTGGATGGAGGAAATGGCAAATAAATATCCCCAGTACGGCTTTGAGGTACATAAGGGCTACGGCACAAAGGCTCACTACGCGGCACTGACGGAGTTTGGCGCGACGGATATCCACCGTATGACTTTTTTGAAGAAATTTTATGGCGACAAGTAAGATCGTTGGCGCATGGGGCGAGGCTTTGGCGGCGGAGTTTCTGCAAAAGAAGCGTTATAAACTGGTGGCCTGCGGCTATCAGTGCCGGTTCGGTGAGATCGATCTTATCGTTAAAAACCGGAAGTTTCTTGTTTTCGTAGAAGTGAAGCTGAGAAAGTCTGATAAATTCGCATCTGGCCGCGAGTTTGTGGATCACAATAAGCAGGACAGGCTCCGGGCAACGGCAGCTATGTACCTGTCAATGCACCCGACAAAGCTGCAGCCGCGATTTGATGTGATCGAAATTTATGCTCCGATGGGTATCCAGACACAAGACCCCAAGCTGACACATTTGGAGGATGCTTTTCAATGAATTTTCCGGTATTTGATCTGCATTGCGATACCGCATTGGCGCTGTTGGGCGACGACCTAATGGGCGGAAATTCCCTGCGGAAAAATGCCCTGCATATTGATTTGGAAAGGGCAGGGAAGCTGCCCGGTTATGCCCAGTGCTTTGCCTGCTTTACCACGCCTGCGTTTCGGGAATGGTATCAGGTTTCTCCCGTGATCGCCTTTGAGCGGGAAATGGGAGCGATCCTCAGCCAGATGGAAGCAAATGCGGATCTGATCAAACAAGCCTACTGCGCTGAGGATGTTCGCAAAAATTACAGCAACGGCTTGATGTCCGGAATTTTGACCATCGAAGGCCCAGCCGGCTTCGATTTTGACCCCCAGCTGCTGGAGGATCTGTATGCGGTGGGCTTCCGGATCTCTACCTTGGGCTGGAATGAGCAGAATGCACTGACCGGCTCTCAGGTTACCGGCGGCGGATTGACGGATCTGGGCAGGGAATATGTAAAAGAAGCCCAGCGCGTCGGTATGATCGTGGATGTCAGCCACATCAGCGATGAAGGCTTTTGGGACATTATGAATATCGCGGAAAAGCCCGTAATCGCCAGCCATTCCAACAGCCGCGCTGTTTGCGATGTGCCCCGGAATCTGACCGATGATATGTTCCGCGCGATCTGCCGGTCCGGCGGTGTTGCCGGCATCAATCAGTACACACAGTTCCTTGGCGCTGCACCCGACCTGAACACCGCCTGCGACCATATTCTGCACTTCCTGGAGTTAGACCCCGAGGGTGATCATATTGCCCTTGGCGGCGATCTGGACGGCTGTGATGTGCTGGCAGACGGCTTTGACGGTGTGCAGTCTTATCCGGCTCTGGCAAGGTGCTTGCTGGAGCGGGGCGTGGGCGAAAAAATCGTCCGTAAGATCTATTGGGACAATGCATTGGAGGTAATGGAAAAATGCTGTATTTAACCACCAGAGACCGCTTTGATACCTATACGGCTTTTCACGCGCTTAAGCACGATACTGCGCCCAACGGCGGCCTTTTTATGCCGTTTAAAATGCCAAAGATCCAGATGGCGGATCTGGCAGATCTGACCTTTGGTGAGTGTGTGGCATCGGTGTTGAATCAGCTGTTTTCCACACGGCTGACCGGTAAGGAGATCGAGTTTTCAATCGGCAGAAATCCGATCCGGCTGAAGTCTGCCCATCAGCGTACTGTGATCGCTGAGCTTTTCCGCAATTTGGACGGCAGCTACGAGAAAATGGAGCGCCGTCTTGCCGCCAAGATCTGCAGCAGCTTTAATGCCGAGGAAAAGACCACATCCTGGGTCAGCATTGCTGTGCGGATCGCCGTATTGTTTGGCGTTGTTACTGAAATGCGCAGGCAGGAAATGGGGGAGGGCTTGCTGGATATTGCACTTCCCAGCGGCGATTTTAAGCTGCCCATGGCGGCCGTATACGGCAGGCAGATGGGTCTTCCCATCGGCAACATTATCTGCGCCTGCGGCCAGGACAGCGGTGTGTGGGATCTTCTGCGCTACGGTGAAATGCGCACTTCCGCTTCTGAAGCTGCCACAGCCGAGCTGGAGCGGCTTATCTGCGCGACACTTGGCGTTGCGCAGAGCATCAGCTATCATAATGCCTGCGAAAGCGGCAGTATTTTCGCAGTTGAGAAAGAAGATTTGGAGAAGCTTAGCAGAGGTATTTTCTGCGCTGTGGTCAGCGACGACCGTATCGGCAATGCGATCTCCAGCGTTTACCGCACCAGCTCCTGCATTCTGGAGCGCGGCTCTGCCATTGGCTACAGCGGTCTTCTGGATTACCGGGCAAAAACCGGCGAAAGCCGCACGGCGTTGCTGCTGGCTGACTGTCATCCTGCTGACCAGGCCGGACTTGTTGCCGGCGCGATGAATATTACGGAAGCGGAACTGAGAAATCTTGTTTAAATCTCCTGAGGAGGAATCTTATGGCGCTTTACGCGATCGGTGATCTGCATCTGAGTCTGGGTGCGGACAAGCCGATGGACATATTTGGCGGTAACTGGGTCGGTTACCTTGAAAAACTAAAGAACGGTCTTCGCGTAATTCAGCCGGAGGATACCACGGTTTTGCTGGGGGATCTGAGCTGGGCTCTGGATCTGCAGGAGGCTAAGGAAGATTTTGGTTTCATTGATGCGATTCCCGGCAGAAAGATCATTCTGAAGGGCAATCACGACTATTGGTGGAGCACCGCCTCGAAATTCTACAGCTTTTGCAAAGAAAACAGCTACACAAATCAGTTTATTCTGAACAACAATCACTATGAATACGGCGGCTATGCCATTTGTGGTACCCGGGGCTGGTTTTTCGAGGAGGATCACGGCTCTGAGCACGATGAAAAGGTGTTCAAGCGGGAGTTGCTGCGGCTGGAAGCATCGCTTAGATCCGCAGGGGAGCTGCCCAAGCTGGTATTTTTGCACTATCCGCCCAAGTATAAGGGCTATGCGTGCAAGGAGATCCTGCAGCTGCTTGAAAAATATGATGTTCGCCGCTGCTTTTACGGCCATCTCCACGGCCCCAGCCACGCGCTTGCCATGGAGGGGATCTGGGATGGGGTCGATTATAAGCTGGTTTCAGCGGATAAACTGGACTTTCAGCCATATCAGGTGCTGCCATAAATGTCAAAAAACAACACTTTGCGCCGCGGCAGAGTGTTGTTTTTGATTTTTTATTGCCAAAACACTAAAATTTACAAAAAAACAAAGAAAAAGGGTGGACATTTGCCGCATTCTTTGATAAAATACTACGGCTATAAATAATTAATAAAATGGCGCAAGTTTGCAGCCATAATTGGAGGAAACAAATATGAACATTAAGAGCATTGAGAAAAACGGCAATCAGGCTACCATCGTTGTGCAGATCGACAAGGATATGATGGAGTCCGGCGTAAGCAAGGCATACCTGAAGGCCCGTAAGAACATTGCCATCCCCGGCTTCCGTAAGGGCAAGGCACCCCGCAAGATGATCGAGGCTATGTACGGCGCCCATGTTTTCTATGAAGACGGCCTGGAGGAGATCTTCCCCGAGGTTTACAAGTTCGCTGTTGTGGATCAGGATGTGAAGGCTGTCGGCCGTCCCAACCTGACCGATATGAGCATTGAGGAGGACGGCTCCGTTGTTCTGACGCTGACCACCGATGTTTATCCCGAGGTAACTCTGGGCGACTACAAGGGTCTGGAAATTGAGAAGGCTGAGGCTGCTGTTACTGACGAGCAGGTTCAGGCTGAGCTGGACCGTATGGCTCAGAATGTTTCTTCCACCGAGACGGTTGAGCGTGCGGCCGAAATGGGCGACACTGCCAACATCGACTTCGAAGGCTTTGATAATGGCGTTGCTTTCGACGGCGGCAAGGGCGAGAATTTTGATCTGAAGCTGGGCTCCGGCTCTTTTGTTCCCGGTTTTGAGGAGCAGGTCGTGGGTATGGCTGCCGGTGATGAGAAGGATATCAACATCACTTTCCCCGAGGATTATGTTGAAAATCTGGCCGGTAAGGCTGTTGTGTTCCATGTCAAGTGCAACAAGGTCACCGCTACCAATGTTCCTGCTCAGGACGACGAGTTTGCCAAGGATGTTTCCGAGTTTGATACCCTGGATGAGCTGAAGGCAGACATCCGCGCAAAGGCTCTGGAGAAGGCTCAGAAGCAGATCGACAGCACCTTTGAGAACGCCTGCGTTGAGAAGGCTGCTGAGAATGCAACTGCCGATATGCCCGCAAGCCTGATCGAGGCAGAGCTGGACAACCAGATGGAGCGTTTTGCTTACCAGCTGCAGATGAGCGGCTACTCTGTTGAGCAGTACGCCAAGATGATGGGCGGCGATATGGCTACCATGCGCAATGCCTTCCGCGGCGCTGCCGAGAAGCAGGC
>JAFQRK010000070.1 GCA_017410075.1 Oscillospiraceae bacterium
AAATCAGACCAAGAAGTCTGTTAACAGCAAGTTTACCCAGGAAGCGATGACTGCTTTCTTTAAGGAGCAGCTGCAGGTCTGGTTTATCGAGAACAAGCAGGAGGCTGACCGTGCGGCTGACCAGATCCTGGTCAACAAGCGCTCCAGAGAGTCTGCAGAAAAGACCCGCACGAATATTAAGAAGCAGCTGACCACCAAGCTGGATATTGCCAACCGTGTGCAGAAATTCGTTGACTGCCGCAGCCGGGATGCCGAGAAGCGTGAGCTGTATATCGTCGAGGGTGATTCCGCATTGGGCAGCGTTAAGCTGAGCCGCGATGCTGAATTCCAGGGCATTATGCCGGTGCGCGGCAAGATCCTCAACTGCCTGAAGGCGGATTACAGCAAGATCTTCGCCAGCCCCATCATCACAGACCTGATCAAGGTTTTGGGCTGTGGCGTTGAGGTGCAGGGCAAAAAGTCCAAGGAGCTGAGCTCTTTCGACATCTCCCAGCTGCGCTGGAACAAGATCGTCATCTGTACCGACGCCGATGTGGACGGTTTCCAGATCCGCACACTGATCCTGACCATGCTGTACAGGCTGTGTCCTACGCTGATCCGGGATGGGTTCGTGTATATTGCAGAATCTCCGCTGTTTGAGATCACCTACAAGGGCAAGACCTGGTTTGCCTACAACGAATCCGAAAAGGCAAAGATCCTGCGTGAGGACTTGGAGGGCAAGAAGCCTGAAAGCATCCAGCGCTCCAAGGGCTTGGGCGAAAACGATCCCGAGATGATGTGGATGACCACTATGAATCCCGAGACCCGCCGGCTCATCAAGGTTATGCCTGAGGATGCAGAGCGCACCAGCCACTATTTTGATGTGCTGCTGGGCGATGCGCTGAATGAACGGAAGAATTTTATTGCAGAAAATGGCGCCAGATACTTGGAACTGGCGGACATTTCTTAAGAGAGGTGCGCTATGGCACGCAAGAAGAAAGAAATCAAGGAGCAGGGCAAGCAGATCGACACCAGCCATGTGGTCGGTCTTGTGGGCTCTACCACGGAGCAGGCGATCTCCGAAACGCTGGAGATCAACTATATGCCCTATGCCATGTCCGTTATCGTCTCCCGTGCGATCCCGGAGATCGACGGCTTTAAGCCGTCCCACCGCAAGCTCCTTTACACGATGTATAAGATGGGTCTGCTGAAGGGCAGCCGCACCAAGTCTGCCAATATCGTTGGCCAGACTATGAAGCTGAATCCCCACGGCGATGCCGCCATCTATGAAACGATGGTGCGTCTTGCCAAGGGCAACGAAACCCTGCTGCACCCCTTTGTGGATTCCAAGGGTAACTTCGGTAAGGTCTACTCCCGGGATATGGCCTATGCTGCCCACCGTTACACGGAGGCAAAGCTGGATCCTATCTGCGCGGAGCTGTTCCGGGATATTGATTCCGACACCGTGGATATGGTGGACAATTACGACGGCACACTGAAAGAGCCGGTGCTGCTGCCTACCACATATCCCAATATTCTGGTCAATCCCAATCTGGGCATTGCCGTCGGTATGGCAAGCAATATTTGCTCTTTCAATCTGAAAGAGGTCTGCGATACCGCTATCGCTTTGATCGAGAATCCGGAGCACGACATTCTGCAGACTCTGCCCGGACCGGATTTTTCCACCGGCGCGCAGCTGCTGTTTGATGAGAATACTACCCGTGAGATCTATTCCACAGGCCGCGGCAGCTTTAAGCTCCGGGCAAAGTGGCGGTATCTGAAGGACGGCAACCGCATTGAGATCTATGAGATCCCGTATTCCACCACCATCGAAGCCATTATGGATAAGGTGGCAGAGCTGATCAAGGTGGGCAAGATCCGGGAGATCCAGGATATGCGCGATGAGACCGATCTGCACGGCTTGAAGCTGACCGTCGATCTCAAGCGCGGCACAGAGCCGGAAAAGGTGATGCAAAAGCTGTTCCGTCTGACATCCCTGCAGGATAGCTTTGCCTGCAATTTCAACATCCTTATCGCCGGTATGCCCCGGGTGATGGGCATCGGTGAGATCCTGGAGGAGTGGACTGCCTGGCGTACCGACTGCGTGATGCGCCGGATCTATTTCCAGGTGCAGAAGAAGCAGGATCGCCTGCATCTTTTGAAGGGCTTGGAGCGGATCCTGCTGGATATTGACAAGGCCATTCGCATCATCCGGGAGACGGAGCTGGAAAGCGAAGTTGTACCCAATTTGATGATCGGCTTCGGTATTGATGAGATCCAGGCCAACTATGTGGCGGAGATCAAGCTGCGCAATATCAACAAGGAATACATCCTGAAGCAGACCAAGGCTATCTCCGAGCTGGAGAAGGAAATTGCGGAGCTGAATGCAACGCTGAAGAGCCATAAAAAGCTGCAGGGCGTCATTATCTCTGAGCTGAAGGCTGTCAGCGAGCAGTACGGCAAGGAAAGAAAGACGGAGATCATCTATTCTTCCGCCGAGATCGAGCCGGAGGAAGAGGAAGACGATACGCCGGATTATCCCGTAACACTGTTCGTTTCCAAGGAAGGCTATCTGAAGAAGATCACCGCCCAGTCCCTGCGTATGTCCGGTGAGCAGAAATTTAAGGAGGGCGACAGCCTGGCCTTCTCGGTAGAAACCACGAATAAGGCTGAAATCCTGGTGTTTACAGACAAATTCCAATGCTACAAATCCCGACTGTCCGACTTTGATGACAGCAAGGCTTCGCTGCTGGGTGATTATCTGCCCCAGAAGCTTTCCTTCGATCCGGAGGAAAAGGTTCTGCAGGTGATCCTTCCCGGTGATTATAAGGGCTTTGTGCTGTTCTTCTTTGTCAATGGCAAGGCTGCAAAGGTGCCGCTGAGCGCTTATGAAACAAAGACGAATCGAAAGAAGCTGACCGGCGCATACTGTGATAAGAGCCCCTTAAAGTCGGTGATCGCGCTGAAGACCGATGAGCAGGTGGCAGTGTATACCACCGATGGCCGCGCTACCGTTTTCTCTACCGCTCAGCTGCTGCCCAAGACCACCCGCAGCACGCAGGGCGTCAATGTGATGAGTCTGAAGAAGAAGGCGGAGCTGAGCCACGCGGTACGGGCGGAGGAATCCGGCATCACCAATCTCAGCCGCTATCGCACCAGAACGCTGCCCAATGCCGGTGCGCTGCTGAAGCCGGAGGATGCCCCGGAAAAACAGATCTCGTTTGAAATCTAATGGAGGATGTATGAAGAAACCTTATCAATCGGTGCTGATGTTTGCCAAGGTTGCCATAGGAGCGGCTATCTTCTCCCTGGGTTTTGACCTGTTTCTGACACCTCACGGCTTCAATGCCGGCGGTCTCAGCGGCTTGGCGCAGATTATCGTTACGCTGCTGGGATTTGGCTCGGTTGGTATCTTTACAGCCATCATCAATCTGCCGCTGTTCATTATTGGATATAAGTGGATCGGCAAAAAATTTTTCTGGGGATCGCTGTTTGGCATGGCGGTGCTGTCCGGAACGCTGGAGCTGTTTTCTCTGCTGCCGGCACCTCAGGTGGATCCGCTGCTGAGCACGCTGTACGGCGGCTGCATTTGCGGCTTGGGTCTGGGTATGGTCTTTGTGGCCGGCGGCTCTACCGGCGGCTCGGATATCATTGTCCGCCTGCTGCAGCGCAAATGGCAGCACATTCCCATCGGTACGATCAATATCCTTTTTGATGCCACCGTGGCGGTGCTGACCGGTCTTGTTTTCCACGATATGTCCAGAACGCTGTATACCGGTGTAACCGTGTTTCTCAGCGGCAAGGTCATTGATATGGTGGTCTACAGCTTCGACTATTCCCGTGTGGCCATCATTATTTCCGATGAATATCAGAAAATTGCGGATGTGATCTTCCACAAGCTGGAGCGGGGCGTGACCTATCTGGAAGGCGAGGGTGCATACAGCAATCAGGAGAAAAAGGTGATCCTGACTGCGGTAAAAAAGCACCAGATGGCAGAGCTGAAGCGGATGGTTTCGGAGATCGACCCCAATGCCTTTGTTATCGTGCAGGAGGCCCACCAGGTCCTTGGCGACGGCTTCTCCCGGTATACCAAGGAATCTTTATAAGCGGACAACTTGGCCCCCTCACTGAGGGGGCTGTCTTTTTGCGCGCAAAAAGACTGGGGGAGTGTCCTATAGAAATGACGACACTCCCTCCGCCAAAACTTCGTTTTGCCACCTCCCTCAAGGAG
Source organism: Oscillospiraceae bacterium (assembly GCA_017410075.1). Taxonomy (GTDB): domain Bacteria; phylum Bacillota; class Clostridia; order Oscillospirales; family Oscillospiraceae; genus Faecousia. The sequence continues at coordinate 4,211 of JAFQRK010000070.1, forward strand.
GGAGGCAAGGCGTTTTTCTCAACGGACAAAAAACAGGACACGCATTTGCGTGTCCTGATTTTTATTATTTCATAGATGCCACATTCTTACGAACCAGCGCCCGGCGGAGTCTGGCTTCAGCCAGTTTGATATCGGTATCGGTGGAATTCTTATCCTGCAGGATCGTCTGTGCCCGCTGATAAGATGCCTCAGCCCGCTGGGCGTCGATCTGATCCGCCCACTCAAAGGTTGTGGGAACAAGGGTCACAGCGCCGTTGACCACCGACAGCATACCGCCGATACAGGCTGCATACCGCTTCTGACCGTCGATAACGATGGTGGCGCGGCCCATACCCAAAGGTGCAACACAGTTCAGGTGTCCGGCAAGAACGCCGATGTCACCGGAGGTGGTCCGGACGATTAGCTCTTCCGCTTGGCCTTCAAAGGCAAGGCCGTCGGGCGTAACGATCTTCAAATCGAAGGGCGTCATTTGCTCTCACCCTTCCACTTTTCCACCACTTCGTCAATGGTGCCGGCATAGAGGAAGCAGGATTCCGGGATCTGGTCGTGCTTACCCTCAATGATTTCCATAAAGCCGCGGATGGTCTCCTTCAGAGGCACATACTTGCCCTGGTAGCCGGTGAACTGCTCCGCAACATGGAAGGGCTGGCTCAGGAAACGCTGCACCTTACGGGCGCGGTTGACGGTGGTCTTGTCCTCCTCGGACAGCTCGTCCATACCCATAATGGCGATGATGTCCTGCAGCTCCTTGTAGCGCTGCAAGATCCGCTGCACGCTTCTGGCGGCCTCGTAATGCTCCTTGCCCACGATCTCGGGGGAGAGGATGCGGGAGGTGGAGTCCAGAGGGTCAACAGCGGGGTAAATGCCCAAAGATGCGATGCCGCGGTCCAGAACGGTGGTAGCGTCCAGGTGGGCGAAGGTGGTGGCAGGGGCGGGGTCAGTCAGGTCATCTGCAGGGACATAAACTGCCTGAACAGAGGTGATAGAGCCGTCCTTGGTGGAGGTGATGCGCTCCTGCAGAGCGCCCATTTCGGTGGCCAGCGTGGGCTGGTAGCCAACGGCAGAGGGCATACGGCCCAGCAGCGCCGAAACCTCAGAGCCTGCCTGGGTGAAACGGAAGATGTTGTCAATAAACAGCAGAACGTCCTGATGCTTCACATCGCGGAAATACTCAGCCATCGTCAGGCCGGACAGACCCACACGCATACGGGCTCCGGGGGGCTCGTTCATCTGGCCGAAGACCATGGCGGTCTTGCTGATAACACCGGATTCGGTCATTTCATTGTAAAGGTCGTTACCCTCACGGGTACGCTCGCCGACGCCGGTGAAAACAGAATAACCGTTGTGGGCGGTGGCGATGTTGTAGATCAGCTCCTGGATCAGAACTGTCTTACCAACGCCTGCGCCGCCGAACAGACCGATCTTACCGCCCTTTGCGTAGGGGCAGATCAGATCAATGACCTTGATACCGGTCTCCAGGATCTCGGTGGCAGCCTCCTGCTGGTCATAAGCCGGGGCAGGGCGGTGGATGGGCCACCGTTCAGCACCCTTGACCTCCTCGCGGTTGTCAATGGGCTGACCCAGCAGATTAAACACGCGGCCCAGGCACTCCTCACCAACGGGAACGCTGATAGAAGCACCGGTGTCGATGGCTTCAACGCCGCGCTGCAGACCGTCAGTAGAGGACATTGCAATGCAGCGCACCACATTGTCGCCAATGTGCTGTGCAACCTCAGCCACGATGGTGTGATCGCCGTGGGGGATCTCAATGGCGGACAGCAGCTCGGGCAGATGATCGTCCGCAAAACGGATATCAAGAACAGGACCCACGACCTGGATCACAGTTCCAATATTTTTGTCCATAGGATTCAACTCCTTTTCTCGTATCGCTGCCTTAAGAGCCGGCAACGATCTCGGTGATTTCCTGTGTGATGGCAGCCTGACGGGCCTGGTTGAACTTCAGACTCAGGTCTGCGATCATATCCTCGGCGTTCTGGGTCGCGGAGTCCATAGCGGTACGCCGCGCGGCCTGCTCAGCAGCCCGGCTTTCGCACAGAGCGCCGTAAAGGATGCCGCCCAGATATTCCGGAACGATCTTTTCAAATACTTCCTCGCTGCCGGGCTCGTAGATGATATAAGCAGGATCCACCGGATCATCACTTTCGTGCACCAGGGGGAGCATTTTTAAGGTCGCAGGGGTTTGGGAAAGAACGGATACAAAATTGGTGTAGCCGATGACCACTTCATCGAATTCACCCTTGAGATATGCCTGGCTCAGCTGCTTGGCAATGGAGAAGCAGTCGCCCACATTGATATCAGCAGCATTGGAATAGTTTTCCGTCATCATCGGGACCTTGTGTGAGCGGAAATAATCCACAGCCTTTTTGCCGATGGGGAGGACGGAAACGGTCTTGCCGTCGATCTGGGACTGCACCAGCTTCAAAATATTGCTGTTGTAGCCGCCGGCCAGACCTCGGTCACCGGCGATGACCACAAATGCGGTCTTTTTCACGGGTCGCTGGGTCAGGTAAGGGGAGGAGAACTCCGTATTGGAGTTTACGATGTCAGTGATGGTAGAATAGAGGATCTCAAAATAGGGGCGGGAGTTTTGTACCCGGGCCTGCGCATGGCGAAGCTTGGAAGCGGCCACCATCTCCATGGCTTTGGTGATCTGCTTGGTGCTTTCCATACTGCGGATGCGGGTCTTGATCTCCTTGGTGGATACGCCGGCCATGGGATACCTCCTTCCTTACACGGGCTTGAACTCAGCCAGAAGCTCCGTAAGGGCAGCTTTCAGCTGCTCCTCGGTATCGGGCTCCAGCTTGCCGGAGGTACGAATGGCATCCAGAACGCCAAAGTAGCGGTTGTCCATATGTTCAACCAGCCGCTTTTCAAATTCCGGAATACGGTCCACGGGAATGTCTTTCAGATAGCCGTTTGTAACGGCGTAGATGATGCAGACCTGATGGGCAACCTCAGCAGGTGCGTTGTTCTTCTGCTTCAGCACAGCCACGATTCTTTCACCCAGCGCCAGTCGTTGCTTGGTATCGGCATCCAAATCGGAGCCGAACTGGGCAAAGCTCTGCAGCTCGCGGTACTGAGAGTACAGCAGCTTCAGGCTGCCGGCTACCTTCTTCATCGCCTTGATCTGGGCATCGCCGCCAACACGGGAAACGGAAATACCGGGGTTAACAGCAGGCATAATGCCGGCGTTGAACAGCTCGGATTCCAGGAAGATCTGGCCGTCGGTGATGGAGATAACATTGGTGGGAATGTAGGCAGAAACATCGCCTGCCTGGGTCTCAATGATGGGAAGTGCAGTCAAGCTGCCGCCGCCCAACTCGTCAGACATCTGTGCCGCACGCTCCAAAAGTCTGGAGTGGAGGTAGAAGACATCGCCGGGGTAGGCTTCCCGTCCGGGGGGCCGGCGGATCAGCAGAGAGATCGCACGGTAGGCAACGGCGTGCTTGGAAAGATCGTCATAAATGATCAGCACATCCTTGCCCTGGTGCATAAAGTGCTCGCCCATGGTACAACCGGCATAGGGAGCGATATACTGCATAGGAGCCAGCTCGGAAGCGGTGGCGGAAACAACGATGGTATAGTCCATTGCGCCGCCGGCTGCCAGATTCTCAACCACCTGGGCAACGGTAGAGCGCTTCTGACCGATGGCAACATAGATGCAGATCACATCCTTGCCCTTCTGGTTCAGGATGGTATCGGTTGCGATGGTGGTCTTACCGGTCTGGCGGTCGCCGATGATCAGCTCACGCTGGCCGCGGCCAATGGGGATCATAGAGTCGATGGCCTTGATGCCGGTCTGCAGAGGACGGCTGACATGCTTACGCTCAATGATGCCGGGTGCCGGCATTTCGATGGGGCGGTAGCCTTCCGCCTCGATGGGGCCTTTTCCGTCGATGGGCTCGCCCAGAGCGTTGACAACACGGCCGATCAGGCCATTGCCAACGGGGACGGATACAACACGGCCGGTGCGCTTGACGATATCGCCCTCTTTGATGCCGCTGTCAGTGCCCAGGATAACAATGGAAACGGTGTCCTCTTCCAAATTTTGCGCCATACCGAAAGAACCGTTGGGGAACTCCACCAGTTCGCCGGCCATACATTTGTCCAGTCCGGTGGCACGGGCAATGCCGTCACCGACCAGAATGACTACGCCGGTCTCGCTGGCTTCCAGCTTGTTTTCGTAGTTCTTGATCTGGGCACGGATAATTTTCGTAATTTCTTCGGGTCTTAATTCCATACTGTCCCTGCTTTCTTGTATCAGAGTACGGTGTTACTTAGCATACTGCGGATGGTCTCCAGACGGTGGGAGACAGTATCATCCAGCCGTTTGCCGTCGTAATCCAGGCGGATTCCGCCCAGAACATCGGGGTCTACCCGATTGGTAAGTTCGATGGTTTTTCCGGTGATCTTGCCCAGCTTTTCACACAGACGGGCAGACTGCTCCTGGGTCAGGGCAACGGCGCTGACAGCGCGCACCGGCAAAATACCGTGATCTGCATTATAATGCGCACGGTATGCTTGATAACAGTCATAAAAATGGCGCGGATAGCCCTTTTCGGTGAGAATTTTCAGAAAATTCAGCACATAAGGGTGCAGCTTGTCGCGAAAACTGCGGTCAATGATCTGGCAGCGCTCTTCCTTGGAAACATTGGGGGCTGCCAAAAGACGCAGAAACGCAGACTCCTGACTGAAGGATTCATTCAGCACAGCAAGCTCGTCCAGGATCTGTCCGTCCAGCTTTTCGGAACGGGCCAGATCATACAGCGCCTCGCCGTAGACATTTCCAACCTGCGTCATACCTGTTCACCCAATTCGTTGATGAAGATATCCACCAGCTGGGCCTGATCGGTCTCGTTCAGCTCCCGGGCCACCACTTTTTCGGCAATGGCAATGGCGATACCGGAAATTTCATCCTTGGCATCGTTGATAGCCTTTTTCTTTTCCAGGGCGATGTCCGCCGCAGCCTTGTCCATAATGGCAGAGGCTTCCGCATTGGCCTGGCGGAGGATCTCCTCCTCACGGGCCTGGCCGCGGGCGACAGCCTCTTTGACGATCTTTTCGCCGGTTTCGGCAGCGGCAGTAAGCTTCTGCCTATACTCTGCTTCCATCAGCTTCGCCTGCTCCTCGGCATTGCCGGCAGAGGCGTACATATCGTCGATCTCCTTTTGGCGGTCTTGGATTATTTTGATAACCGGACCCACCAGAAAGTGCTTCAGCACGAAGAAAAGTGCCAGAAAGTTCAGCAGTGTGAACAGAGCTGTCCAGAAATTAACGCCAACAAAGCTCTCAAATCCTTCCACTCGCTTCGCTCCTTTCTTTGCTTAAGTGATGAAAGTGCAAATTATGCGTTGGTAGCGAAGAGGATCAGAATAGAGATCAGCAGGGCGTAGATACCGGTGGTCTCGGTAATTGCACAGCCGACGATCATATTGGTACGCAGAGTGCCTGCGGCCTCGGGCTGACGGGCCATACCCTCCAGAGCCTTACCGACAGCGTTGCCTTCGCCGATAGCAGGACCGATAGCGCCGATGCCCATACACAGACCGGCACCGATGGCACAGCAAGCCTTCAGAAAAAATGCATTAAAGATTTCCATAAATAGTTCCTCCTAAAATAGTGTATATATTAACTTTATGGTTAAACAAAATCAGGGCTGCACTGCTTCCTCTGGGGGAGGGCAGGCACCGGAGATATAGACCATCGTCAGCAAGCTGAATACCAGAGCCTGAATAAATCCGGAGAACAGATCAAAGTACAGCGACAGCACAGCAGGAATACCAAACTGGAAGATGGGCACATCGGAAACAACGCCGAAAACCTGCAGCATACCCAGCACGCCCAGCACAGCGCAGATAATGCCCAGGATCTTAAGACCCAGCTTTTTCTTTTTCAGACCCAGCACCAGGAGTCCGGCACCGGCGGCCAGCAGCACAATGGAAACGGCAACACCGCTGGAGGCGATCAGCCCCAGCAGAGCAGAAGAAAGTCCTGCCAGCGCGGTGTAAAGGATGCTGGTGATGACGCCGCCGCCGGCCACATTGCCGAAATGACGGAACGCCAGGGACACAGGCTGTGCGATCTCAGAAACCACATTCATCGGCGTCATAACTGCCAAAGGCTCTGTAAAGCCCTTCAGCCAGCCAAGGAAGCCGTTGGTCTTGATGCTCTGATACCAGATTATGACGCTGACCATAACTGCCCAGGTGAGGGTGGTGCTCAGGTCGGCGGTGGTGGAGCGCAGGAAACCGGTCATACCGATCAGACTGCCGCAGATAGAGGAAACGAACAGCGTGATAATGAACGGTGTCCAGCGGGCATTGTGGGCGCCCATTGTGTCCACCACCATATTGTGCATCATCATAACGCCTTTTTCCAGAAGTACCTGCTTCCCGTCAGGGCGCTTTTTGAGATTTTTGCCCATTGAAAGGGCGGCGATGATCAGACCCACAGTTACGATCAGCGAGGAGATGGTGGTCTGGGTAATGGGAATGCCGCCAAAAATGGGGATCGTGAAGTAGATAAACGGGCCTGTAACATTCAGACTCATACCTTTGATTCACCTGACTTTCGGAAAAACTCGCCGACAGAAATGATCGGCCGGGTAAAAACAAGAGGAAGGACGGAAGCCAAAGTGTCGCACAGTCCGCTCTTGATCAGTGCAAATAAAACAACAAACAGCACAGCAGTACGCACGATAAAAGACAGCTGAACGGTTAATTTGCCGCCGGCAACATTCTGCCTTTCGGCTTTGTCAGCTGCTATCATAGCACTGATAGCCATAAAAAAGAAGTTCAGCACCGCCAGGATGCCGCCGAAAATGCCGCCCAAAAGAACAGCGCAGCTGTAGGCGCCAAGCAGGGCATAGATGCCTATCATTGCGGCAACACAGATCACCTGCCCGATGGCAACCACTGCGGTCTCGCGAAATACCAGTTTCCGGGAATCCATAAATACCTCCCAGCTTAGTCGTGGTCGTTGAAGGATACAGCCGGGGGATCAGTATCCTTTTTGCTTTTGGTAATACGGGAAAGCGCCTTTAAGGAGGTAATGAAGCCGTCAATGGCAGATATCAGACCCACAGCGATCCCGACCCACAGGACCCAATTACCCCAGCCAAAGCGATCCCGCAGCCAAAGAGCCAGCAGAACAAAACCGCCAAGGGGCAGGGCAGTGGTCAGACCCAGCTGGGTCAGCCAGACAAGTAAAGACAGGTCTTTCATCAAAATCTCCTCGTACATCCACATATTCCCCAGTATACTATTCTATAGTATACGCCACCAAACTGGAAAATGCAAGAGATTGTTTGTTAAATTTTGGGGATTTTGTAAAAGAAAAGGATAAAAGTTTTCCTGAAAAAGGGGCTTTTCAATTGGAAGAAAATAATGTAAACTATAAGAAATGGTAAACAAAAGGGGTGAGCAGGATTGACGGAGCAGGAAATGGAGATCATCCAGGGCACGATCGCGGCTGTGGTATATCAAAATTACGAAAATGGCTATGCCATCCTGCGCTTGGGTGTTGGCGGCAGTCAGACTGTGACGGTAGTGGGCACCATTCCGCTGCCGGCTGTCGGTGAGCGGCTGATGGTCACCGGAAAATGGGGAAATCATCCCAATTACGGCCGCCAGTTTGAAGCGGAATTTCTGGAGCGGCTAATGCCCCAGAGCGCAATGGAGATCCTCAGCTACCTTTCCGGCCGGATCATCAAGGGCATTGGGCCGAAAACGGCAGCCCGGATCGTGGATCGCTTTGGCGACCAGACCCTGCAGATCATGGAACGGGAGCCGGAGCGCCTTGCGGAGATTTCCGGCATTTCCCGGGAAAAGGCACGGGCCATTGGCGAAGAATTCCGTGTCCGTGTGGGAATGCGGCAGCTGATGGAATTTTTCACGATGCACCAGCTGCCTGCGGAGCTGGCGGTGCGCACCTATAAGCTTTACGGCGAGCAGACCGTGGAATTGCTGTACGATGACCCCTATTTGCTGACAGAGGAGGAGCTGGAAGCGCCTTTTGGCGCAGTTGATCGCTTCGCTATCGAGTTGGGTGTTGCGGCGGAGGATAAGCGGCGCATCCGGGCCGGTATTTTCTTTGAACTTACATATAATCTTACCGCCGGCCACAGCTTTTTGCCGGAGGATAAGCTGATCTTGGCGACGGCGCAGCTGCTTTCCGTGGATGCAGACACAGTTGCAGAGCAGGTGGAAAAGCTGCTGGCTGCAGACCAGCTGGTAAAGAATACCCTGGCAGGGATTTCTGTGATCTATTTGCCCCGGCTGTATGAAGCGGAGTGCTACTGTACCGTGCGGCTGCACCATTTCGCGCAGGAGACCTTCCCGTTGCCCAAGAAGCTGGATGCGATGATGCAAAAGGTTTCTCAGACCAGTAAGATCCGGTATTCTGCCCAGCAGGTGCAGGCGATCCGGGACGCAGTAGGCAGCGGACTTTTGATGATCACCGGCGGCCCGGGTACCGGAAAGACGACAATTCTTAACGGCATTTTGGAGCTGTTTACCCTGATGGGGCTGAGCTGCGCATTGGCGGCGCCTACCGGTCGGGCAGCAAAACGGCTGTCGGAGGTCACGGGACAGGATGCTTCCACGATCCACAGACTGCTGGAGGCAGGAATCGACCCGGCTACCGGAAAAATGGTATTTTTAAGGGACGAGGACAACCCGTTAAAGGCCGATGTATTTATCGTAGATGAGATGTCTATGGTGGACATTGAGCTGCTGCATTGTCTGCTGCGGGCGATCCCTGCAGGAAAGCGGCTGATTTTGGTGGGCGATCCCGATCAGCTGCCGCCGGTGGGGCCGGGCTTCCCGTTTTTTGATATGTTGCGCAGCGATTGCCTGCCGGCTGTGCGGCTGACGGAGATCTTCCGTCAGGCGCAGGAAAGTCTGATCGTTATGAATGCTCACCGGGTCAACCGCGGTGAAATGCCGGATCTGAAGAATGTCAAAAGCGACTTCTTTTTCATCGGCTGCCGTACAGAGGAAGAAGTGCGGCAGACCATCACGGATCTCTGCGCTGCCCGTCTGCCGGGGAAAATGGGAATTCCGTCCGATCAGATCCAGGTGCTTTCCCCAACCCGTAAGGGCGGTGTAGGCACGGCGTCGCTGAATTTGACGCTGCAGGCCACGCTGAATCCCCCAAAACCCACAAAAAAAGAACGCCAATTCGGAGATTTTTCTTTCCGGGAGGGCGATCGGGTGATGCAAATTCGGAATAACTATGATATAATGTGGAAGAAGCTGGACG
>JAFQRK010000071.1 GCA_017410075.1 Oscillospiraceae bacterium
CCTAGAACCCCAACGGGTTTTAGGCTTTCTTCTTTTTTGCACCATATGCTAATCATCCCAAAAACCGACACAGAAACCGACACGGGCATATTTTCTTTATACAAAGCACTGCTATATACTCGCCCTAACCAGCAAATATAATCTTTTATAGCAAATATGCAATAGAAGTAATTCTCCCAGCTAAGCCTTCATCTGCTTAGCTGGGAGAGTTTTATGCTGCTATCCGTTTAGTTTCAATTCTGGGTTTCCTGTATTACTTCAGAATCTTGAATTTGCCAATAATGGGCAGTTCCTTTGCGCGGCCGTTAACTGCGTTGATGATGCCGATGATCGCAAGCACGGTGAATAGGATGCTGACAAGTCCGATAATGCTTACGATAAAACCAAGACGCCAGGAGATCGCATAGATGATGGTACTGAGAATACCGTAAACAATGCCGTATGCAATCGCTGCAAGCAACAGAACCAAGCCTTGGTTACTGTGATAACGGGCAAACTTGGAATTCTTCGCCGCAAGAATCGGGATCAGCACCAACGGGCCAAAGTATGCCAGAATAGACATTCCCTTGTTCTGATCGATATCTGCCTTATCAAATTCTGCGGTGGCATCGGCGGTGTTGTTCAGTGCTGCCATCTTTGCGCCAAAGTCTGCCTGCTGGGGAGCAGGATTCTGCTGAACAGGTGGTGCCTCCTGGACCGGGGTTGCTGGTGCTGCAGGAGCAGTCGCTTCATTGGGAGCGCCACAGCCGGGGCAGAATTTTACGCCGTCATTCATCTGGGTTCCACATTTTCCACAAAAAGCCATAATAGTTCCTCCTTCTCAAGTTAGCCGAAATTCAGATCCGGCAATTCATATGTATGGTCAACTGTTACTGTTCCTTCCGCAAAGGAAATAGCAAGATAGATATCGCCGTTGGTACCCCACCAGCCGTTCATCGCCAGCATATCCTCTTCGCTGAAACCGAAATCATAGAAGTCCTGGAATTTGTAACCGTCCTTCTTCAGGTCTTCAATATATGCCTTCATTTCATCCAGTGTGGTACCGGTAATTTCTGTACGGTAGCTTTCAACCAAAGTTGCGGCTCCACCGGGATATGCCCGAAGAGATTTCGGCCAGCCGTCGCTATTGGCCTCCGCATCCTTGTTTGCGTCCTCTACGCCGCTGATCAGTCCCTCCAGACCGTTTCCGGAGCCTTCCTGACCGGTCAGCCCCTCCAGACCTTCCAGAAGTGCGCCCAGTTCACCCAAAGCACCTAGACCGTCGTCGTTGGGAGAATCCTGTGGCGGCTGCTCACCGGAACCAAACCAGCTGCTGCTCTGCCCAAGACCGGAGGTATCCAGTCCTGCATCCTTCAATAGAGATTGGATCAGACTTCCGAATACCAGACCGATCACAAGCCCAAGTACGGCCATAATCACGCTGAGGATCAGTGTCGCTCTGGCAAAGGAACGCTTGCTGAGCTTTCGGCAGCCGCCGCAGGCCCATACGATCAGCAAGATCAATCCGATCACCGGAATGCACAGCAAAAGCATGATGCCGATGAAGCCGCCGGTGGTGATGGGTTCATACTTCGTTCCCTTAACCGACTGTTCCAGGGACTGCTGGGGAGCAGGCTGCACCGGCTGCTGATAAACAGGCTGCTGATAAACAGGCTGCTGATAAACAGGCTGCTGATAAACAGGCTGCTGTGGCGATGTCTGATATACCGGTGCCGCAGGCGGGGGTGTCTTCGGTGGGGGTGGAGGTGCTGCCGCAGGCTGTGGCGGCGGAGTCGCCGGAGCTGCAGCGCCTTGTTTTGCACCACAGGAGGTACAGAATGCGGATCCCTCCTTCATTGGCGCTCCGCAGCTTGTACAGACTGCTGTGGAAGCGGGGCTTTGTACGGTTTCTGGAGCTTTTGCGCCGCACTCGGTACAAAACGCCACGCCGTCCCGTATATCAGCACCGCACTGCATACATTTTCTTACCATGATCTCACTCCTCTCTTTGCCGCTGCCGGGATTATTTCACTCTGGTGTAAACAGCGCCGTCAAATTCCAGGGTATCGCCGTCCAGGGAGTATGTAACCGTGGTAGATTCCTTTTGCAAACCGAACAGCGCACTGACGGTTACTTCCATCTCGGTATCACTCTTGATCTTGTACTCGATGGACATCAGGTAGGACAGCGCCTTGTCCACATCCTCATCGCCGGTAAGGGTGGTCAGGTCATCTGCAGTCAGACCGTAACGAAGTTTTCCATCCTTGGTAAACTGAAGTCCCAGACCGTATTCGGTCTGTGTTTCTTCATCCACCAGTTTCCATGTGCCAATGATCGCTTGCTTGTTGCCGCTGCTTCCGCAGGCGGCCAGGGAGAGCAGCATCAATGCTGCCAGTACGATTGCTAACAGTTTTTTCATGGTGTTGACCTCCAATTATATATTTTTATTCTTCTACTTTCATAATGCTGACGCTGGTAACGCCGAACAGGTCCAATACCTGTACATTCACGCCGTTTACGGTACGGTCAAGCGTACCCTGCTTCTGATACTTCTCCACACAATCGTCACCGAAGCCTGCTTCCTGCAGCTGCTGCACATAGGCAAGTCCCTGATCCATACTCCACTTCAGTTCGATGGCAAAGAGTGTTCCAATCTCTCCACTTGTAAGGACCTTGCCGCCGGAATCGGGAGTCGGTACCAGTTTGGTATACTCGTTATCCGGCCAGCCTATCGGGGTTCCGGTAGTGGGTATCTCTACCTCGTTTGAGCCAGCATCTTCACTCTTCCCGCTGCTGGAGGGGGTGCTTTCTGTGGCCTGTTTTTCTTCGCCGCCCTGATCCTCGGTCTGGGATGCGCCCGGGTTATCCTTGTTGGGATCTTCGGTACTGCCCAAGTCGCAAGCCGCAAGTGAAAAAACCATCATTGCTGCAAGCAGTAGGGCTAACAGTTTTTTCATTATGCATTCCTCACTTTCGTATTATTTTAGTCGCTGACCGCAGTTGGGGCAGCATTTGTCTTTCTTTTCGCATTTGGTCTTACAATTGGGGCATTTTTTCTTTTTGGTCAGGGTCACGATAATGATCACGATTACAAGAATAACCAC
>JAFQRK010000072.1 GCA_017410075.1 Oscillospiraceae bacterium
CCTGCGTCTGGCCGCGGAGCAAGGCAGCTCTCTGTCTCTGGATTTCCCATCCAATGTCAATGTTGTGCTGTATAACAACATTCTGCAGTCGCTGTGTGAAGATACCGCCGACGAATACATTACCGTCAGCGTTACACCCAAGACCTACTACGATCTGAATGCAGATCAGCAGGCGGCCCTGGAGGGCAAGAGTCTGGTGATGCTGCTGGATATGACCCTTAGCTTCGACGGGATCAATATTCACGAGCTGGGCGGCAACGCACAGATCACCCTTCCCAATCCGGACAGCAACAAGGATTGGCAAATTCTCTACCTTGCCGATGACGGCAGCGTGGAGATCTTGGAGATCACCGGCGATGAGGAAATCTCCTTCAGCACAGATCATTTCTCCAAGTACGCCTTGGTATTTGCCCAGAAAGACGGTACAGACAGCAACCTGATCCTGTGGATCTGCATTGGAATCGGCCTGCTGCTGATCGGTGGCGGTACGGCTGTATTCTTCATTATTAAGAAAAAGAGAAAACAATAAAATGAAGCGCGCTGCGTAAGCAGCGCGCTTTTATTATTCAGCAACATAATAACAGGACCTAAAAATTGTGATTTCTTCCTTGTAACCATCACTTACAACATAAATCGAGCCATTGTCCAGCAGACCCAGCTGCAGTTTATGGAATACAATTTCGGTCACTTCGGTACCATTTTTATTATAGGTAACCGTTTCCGTTACCGACGCTTCCGCGTGAGAATCCCAATAGCCACCAACAACAATCGTCACCTCAGAGGATACCAATTCAGCGGTCATCGCATTGATCGCAGCCAGGTGAGCTGCTTCATCCGCAAGAACACCGGGATTGATGTTATTCATCTCAGGCGAAGTTTCCTTAAGATAGGCTTCTCTTTGCTCGAAGTAATCGGAAACAGCGTTATATACGCCGGTTTCGTTGTACAGATGATCGATCTCCACATTGGAAAGAATCCGGTAGACCCCATCCTCTGTGAGCATCAGCTTTGCCATGCGATTGCCGGAATTGCCTGCAGAATACTGCACCATAATACTGCCGTCTTCCAGCCTTTCTGTGTAGACAACTGTTACATTTACGCCGCTAGCCCCGGTAACCGTATGATAATAGCAATCCGTTTCTTCCAGATAAACAAAATTACTCAGGCCAACGCCGTTGGTCTCCTCCAGCGTGATACCAAAAAGATCCGTAAGAACGGCATCCATTTTGTCTACCGGCAGACGGATCAGATCCATCTCTTTCCAATGCTGCCCCAGCTTTCCATCCAGAAGCTTCTCTTCCTGCTCCGTGGGAGACTGAGACTCATCTTTAAAGCCATTATAAAACAGGTAGAAGAGATCTACATCAGCAGGTTTTGTATAGAATGAATATAGTGCGTCATTATAGAATGGGTAAACACTTCTGCGGTCCAAAAGGTGCTGCATTTCGCCGAGCATTGGGCTGTAATACACATTGGAAAGAATTTGGTAGCTCTCCCCTGCCGGCTTTAAGGTTACGATCATTTCCTGATAAGGATCGGCATCAAAGCCACGCAGATAATATACCTTAAATGTACCGTCATTTTGCTCCACCACACGCTGGACATCGACAACAACGTGATCAATGTAATAGCCGGAGCCATAATAGCAATCCGTTTCTTCATAATAACGCATGAAGTCCATGCCAACCCGATTCGTCTGATCCAGCGTAATACCAAATACCTCGGTTAGCGCAGCGTTGATCTTCTCTACCGGAAAGCGGTAAATGCCATTCGTATAATCACCACGCCAGCTTTTTAGCAGTTCGCGCTCCTGATTTGTCAGATTTTCGCTTTCATTTTTGATTCCGTTTGGAAACAAACGACAAATATTCACATCTGCAGACGATGTGTACTCTGTAGCCAGAGCAAAATTATAGACATCAAATTTGTTCTTATATTCCAGGAGTCTTTGCATCTGTTCGACGATCGGATCAATGGGCTGTGTTTCCATAGGTTGCGTATCGGTGGGGGTCGTACTGTCTGTTACTGGTTTCTTTTGGCAGGCGCAAATACAAACAAGCGTCGCCAATACAACTAACAAAACGATCAATCTTTTCATATTTTTACCTCCTAAAAATCATTGATAGTGTTCCCTCACTACCAATATTGCATAACAAAAACACAAAGTCAAGTTACAAATAATTACAAATATTTACAAGTTTGTAACCATTTATGCACAAAAAATAAACACCCGCTTACTTTAAGCGGGTGTTTTTAAGCCTTTGGATGGCATTTTTCGTATACAGATTTCAGCTTCTGATTCACCATATGGGTGTAAAGCTGTGTAGAGGAAATGTCGCTGTGGCCCATCAGCTCCTGCAGTGAGCCAAGATCTGCGCCGTTTTCCAGCAGATGCACCGCAAAGCTGTGGCGCAGCGTATGGGGCGTGATCTCCTTCTCGATCCGGGCGGTGGTCTGATAGTGCTTCAGGATCTTCCAGAAGCCCTGACGGCTCATCCGCTGACCGCCCACATTGACGAACAGCGCACGCTCATCCGGCGTTGCCAGCATAGAGCTGCGGATATCCTTAATATAAGTGGACAGTGCCTTCAACGCACCGGGATACAGCGGAATCGCTCTGGACTTACGGGCGCTGGAGCACTTAATGATGCCCAGCTCCAGATTGACATCATCCAGATCCAGGTCGATCAGCTCCGTCACGCGGATACCGGTTGCATACATAACCTCCAGCATCGCCTTGTCGCGGTAGCCCTTGGCGTCCACGCATACCGGCTGTGCCAGCAGCAACTCGATCTCACGGCCGGTCAGGATCTGCGGAAGCTTCTTCTCTCCGCGTTCCACATGGATGTCCACCACCGGGGTCTTCTCCAGGAAGCCGGTGGAAACAACATAGCTGTAAAAATTCTTCAGACTGGCAAGATTTCTGGAAACAGTGGCGGCAGAGCGGCCCTCTTCCTCCAGATAGGTCAGATACTGGCTGATATTCAGTTGTGATGCATCCACCACATTGGCGACCCCGCTGGCGCTGAGCCACTCGGAAAATTGCCGAATGTCCCGCATATAGGAGGCTATTGTGTTGGCGGAGGACTGCTTTACCTTGGACAGGTAATTTTCATAAGCCCGAATCAAATCCAACATGAATACGCGTACCCTTCCTTACATAATTTTCACCAAAAAAGGCGAAATGAACAAGCAATTTAATAGCGCTGTGATCACACATACACCCACACAGATCCAAAGATCCTTCTTCTCATCAAAGCCTCCCATCGTCCGCCGGAAGCAATACCAGCAAAAAAGCGGAACAAGGATGATATCAGAGAACAAAAACAGGAAACGGATCAGCCAGCCCACCGAACCAAAAGCGATCCAGATCAGCGCGCCGGTGTAGGCGAAGAAAAACAGCTTGCAGCCGCAGACAGCATAGATCAGCTTAAGCCGCAATATTGAAGCCGCATATGCGGCGATCAGAAAAGGTATCAGCTGCGCGGCAAGGGACATAACGATCGACACCGGTGCAAAAGCAGCCCGGCGCATCACGGAAAAAACAGAAGCA
Source organism: Oscillospiraceae bacterium (assembly GCA_017410075.1). GTDB lineage: Bacteria > Bacillota > Clostridia > Oscillospirales > Oscillospiraceae > Faecousia. The sequence goes on from JAFQRK010000072.1 coordinate 3,554, forward strand.
TCCGCAAACGCAGCGAACAAGGTACCGAGTATCAAGCCAATGCAGCCAAAGCAGCAAAGCTTGCATACCGGATGTTGAATTTTATGAATTATGGCTTGAAAGCGAATGTCCTTTTGCATATCCGTGACCTCCCAAATTAAATATCCGGAGTATTACGGAAACCAACCGCAAAAGGGCAAAACAGCCCCATATATTCATTGTGTACGAATACTATACTCCAAAATCAATATAAAAGCAAGGCTGATTTGTTCATTTTTACGATTTTTGTCAATTATGCCGATTTTTATGTCAACATTGTTATGTAAACAATTTGAACTGCTTGTCCGGAATTGTGTATCATTTTCGACGATTTACCAAGATGTTGCGCAGACCGCCGCAGCTCCCCACTAAATGTAGGTTTTGCAAGTTTTCCTGCACAATTTATTTAGTGGGTAAAAAATATTTACCCACAATACCTTTTTGTTCAACTTAACGATAGGCTGGGATTTTCACCCTGCTTTTTCCGGATTTTTTCCGCAGTCCGGACAAAAGCGGCACCCCTGCCCCGACCGTCAGCAGCAATGCTGTCAACCCCATACCATCATAGACGCCGTCGAAGCACACAGCCGTTACGCTCAGCAGCACCAAATAGAATACCAACGCCGTCAATCCGCATACCAGCAGCTTCTTCTGCTTTGTAAGTCCGCTGCCGATCCAGGATCCCAGCGCAGATGCCAGGATAAGAATCCCCATCGCTCCAACGCCGATCCCATCCATCGGTACCGTTTCTCTGATCACCATTGCTGCCATTGCCAGTGCACCAAGCAAAGTCACCCCAATCGCAGTAACCACGCCAATCGCAATTCCTGCCGGTATCGAGATCCCTTTGCCGGACAGTTTCCGTTTTACAGCCATGTCCTTCTCCCCTTTCGATACAAGCTATGAGCAGGATACGCAAAAAATAACCGGGAGTTTCCTCCCGGTTAGATTTTCTGTTTTACTGTGCCATTTGCGCAGCGCAGGCTTTCAAAAGCTGTCTTGCATCCGCTTCGGTCTTGCCCACAGCGGTGTAATAGAATTTCACCTTCGGCTCTGTACCGGAGGGCCGCGCGATCACGCTGCCGCGGTCGCCCAGAAGCAGCTCCAGAACATTGGACTTGGGAAGATCAATTGCCGTTTCCTCTCCGGTCTTAAGATCGGTGGCCAGGCTGATCTTATAATCCCGTACTGCCGTTACCTCGGCACCGCCGATGGTGGCAGGCACATTTTCACGAAGATCTGCCATCATTTTGGCAGCCTTCTCCATGGCGTCAGCGCCGGTCAGTTCAATGCTCTCAACATGAGCCAGATAGTAGCCGAACTTCGCGTACAGCGCCGCCAGCGCGTCCAGAATGGTCTTTCCTTCCTTCTTCAAAGATGCCGCCATCTCGCAAACCAGCATAGACGCCACAACCGCATCCTTATCCCGTGCATATGTACCCTTCAGGTAACCGCAGCTTTCCTCAAAGCCAAAGACAAACCGATTCTCCTGACCCTTTTGCTCCAACTTCAGGATCTCACCGCCAATGTACTTAAAGCCAGTCAGAACGCTCTTCATCTCAACGCCGTAGTGGGCAGCGATCCGATCTGCAAGGGGCGAAGATACAATGCTGCGTACTGCTTCCGCTCCCTCCGGCAGATCACCGCGGGCGGTGCGTGCCTTCAGAATGTAGTCCAGCAGCATAAAGCCCAGTTCATTTCCGGAGAGCTTGCGGAATCCGTCGGCGTCGGGCACAGCGATCGCCACACGATCTGCATCCGGGTCTGTACCCACGATCACATCGCAGGGTGCGGTCTTGGCCACCTTGTAGCTCTCATTCAGGGCTGCATCCGTCTCGGGGTTTGGATACTCGCAAGTCTTGAAATCGCCGTCAGGCTTCTCCTGGCAGCTGACAACGGTGATGTTGACGCCCAGCCGTCCCAGTACCTCGCGAACGGGCTCATTGCCGGTGCCGCACAAAGGTGTGTAAACGATGTCCAGGCCGGCGCTGCGGATCATTTCCGGATCCACTGCCTCATACAAAACCGTTTCGTAGTATTTTTCCCAGATATCCTGGCCAATGTAGCGAATCAGACCCTCTGCCATATAGGAATCGAAGCTCTTAACCTCCGGCACAAAGAAGGGGATCTCGGCGATCTTCGCAGTAACAACTGCCGCAGGTTCATCCGTCATCTGGCAGCCGTCAGGGCCGTAGCACTTTACGCCGTTGTAGGCGCCGGCGTTATGGCTTGCAGAAATGACGATACCGCAGCCGCAGCCCAATTCCCGAACAGCAAAACTGAGCATCGGAGTGGGCGCCAGCCGGTCGTACAGCCAGGCTTCAATACCGGCCTCTGCAAAAGCTACCGCGCAAATTTCTGCAAAAAGCTGAGAATTGTGCCGGGAATCGTAGCCGATCGCCGCTTTTTGCGGCAGATCCGTTCCGCGCAGCCAGGCAGCCATACCCTGTGCCGCTCTACGGACAGTGTGGCGATTCAGGCGGTTGCTGCCAACGCCCATAATGCCGCGCATTCCGGCAGTACCGAACTGCAGGTCACTGCCAAAGCGACCCTTCAGCTCCTCCTCATTTCCCTTTAACGATGCCAGCTCTGCTTTATCCTGAGCAGGCAGATCCGCATCGCACCAAAACCGGTAACGATCCAAATAATCCATACTTTTCCTCCTAAAAATTACTTGGAAAAAGACAGCTCAACTTTTCAGTTTGAGCTGTCTTTATAGATCCAAATGAATTAGGCTTCCTGGTTCTTGCTCTCAGTCAGAGCACGGAAGCGTGAACGGGTCTCACGGACATCAGCCAGAGACTGTGCAATGGTCTCCTCAGTAGCACGCAGAGCGTCGTCCATATAGGCATTGCTTGCCTGCTTCAGCTGCTCGATGCGGCCCTGGGCGGCTTCGATCATCTCCTGGCACTGACGCTTAGCCTCCAGGTAGATCGCCTGCTCAGAAACCATTTCCTCAGCCTTCTTCTGTGCATCACGGACAATGCCCTCAGCCTCACGGCGGGCCTGGCCAATCAGTTCATTGCGGGATTCCACGATGGCACGGGACTGCTTCAGCTCACCGGGCATCTGGGCGATGATCTCATCCAGCATATCCAGAACCTTGTCACGCTCCAGAATGCACTTATCTGCACCCAGCGGCAGTGCGCGGGCGTCCTCCACCAGGGTATACAGTGCACTGATGATATCTTCAATGTGCTGCTCGTTCATTTTCTATTTCCTCCTTGATGTATGGTAGATACTCGTTTTTTAAAATCATCTATAATCTGCTCCGGCAGGAAGTCTGAAAGGTCAACATCGTATGCGCCCAATTCCTTGACCGTACTGGAGCTTAGATACATATATTGGTGCTCAGATGTCAGAAACATAGTGTCCAGGTTGGGATTGATCTTATGGTTGATCAGCGCCATCTGGAATTCATTTTCAAAATCCGAGCCGGCCCGGAGGCCCTTCACGATCACACAGCCGCCCCTGCGTCTGGCATAGTCAGCCAGAAGTTCGTTGGAGCTGTCCACCTCCACATTGGGGATGTCGGCGGTGACCTTGCGGATCATATCCACCCGCTCCTGCTGTGTAAACATAGGATTCTTACCGGCATTGACCATTACGCAAACGATCAGCCGATCGAAGATATTTGCCGCTCTGCGGATAATATTCAAATGTCCGCTGGTAACCGGATCGAAACTGCCCGGATAGATAGCGATCTTCATATCCTAGTCCTTTCGGTAAAGGGTCAGTAATGTTTGGCCGTATTTATAGTCCCTGGAACGGGAAAAACCGGAAAATTCACACAAAAGTTCCTTTCCCAGAGGGCGTTCCGCTACTATTATACCACCAGATTCCAAAATGTCAATTTCCGATATCTTATTTAATGCATTTTCTAAAAAAACTTCTGCATAAGGGGGATCCAGGAAAATGATGTCAAATTTTTGCCTGCATCGGTCAAGATAGCTGAGATAATCACTGCGAATGACTTGGCCTTCTGCCTCCATTTTGCAGCGGCGCAGATTTTCCCGGATCAAACTGCAGGCCTTTTCGTCTGCATCTACGAAAACAGCACTTTTAGCGCCGCGGCTGAGCGCTTCAATACCCAGCTGACCGGTGCCGCCGAACAGATCCAACACCCGTGTATTGGGCACATCAAACTGAATAACGCTGAACAGCGCTTCTTTCACCCGATCCGCAGTGGGCCGGGTTTTCAGGCCGTCAGGCGTTTTCAGCTGAACACCCCGGGCCTTGCCGGTGATCACGCGCATATTAACCCTCTCCTTCCGGGTGAAAATGTCGATAGACCGCTGCTGCCGCATCCCTGGGCAGAATCCGCTCCAGCTCATCAATAGACGCCATACCGATATTCGTCAGGGATTTAAAGGTCTTCAGCAGCAATTGCTTGCGCTTTGCCCCAATGCCGACGATGCCGTCCAGCTGAGAATACTGCAGCCGCTTGCTGCGAAGATGCCGGTGGTAGCGAATAGCAAAATTGTGGGTATGCTCCTGAATATTTCCGATCAGGGCAAAAACTGCCTGCTGATTGCAGATGCTGATCTCCTCCCCCTCCGGCGTCACCAGCGCCCGTGTGCGGTGGCGGTCATCCTTGACCATACCGAACACCGGGAAGTGAAGATCCAGCTCTGAGAGGGCCTCCACGGCCACATTGGCGTGGTTGATGCCGCCATCGATCAGCAAAAGATCCGGTGCAGCTTCAAAGCCCTTGTCCCCTGCCTTGAAATGGGTAAATCGGCGCTGTATCACCTGGCGCATAGCGCCATAATCGTCCTGCCCGGCCATCCCCTCCAGCTTGAAGCGCTTATAGTCTGCACTCTTGGGCTTGCCATCACAAAATACCACCATACTGGCCACGATATCCGTGCCGGAAATATTGGAGATATCAAAGGATTCTATTCTGGCAGGCGGTGCCATATTCAGCATTTTTCCCAGAAGCGCCAAAGTAGCAGATACCCGTTCCTCCTTGCCGGTGACACGGTTTGCCTCTTCAAAGGCATTTTTATTTGCCAGCTCGACCAGGCGCATTTTTTCGCCCCGCTGCGGGATCGTCAGTTTTGTAGTTACGCCGAACTGCTGCTGCAGAAACTGGGCAAACAGCGCATCATCCTCAATTTTAAAGGGCAGCAGCACCTGTTTCGGCGCGATGCCGCGGCTGATATAGTACTGCTTGATCAAACTGGATACTGCGGCTTCCTTATCATCCGGCAAAGAGAAGACCTCATAATCCTTATCCAGAAGATTGCCGCCGCGGAAGTGCAGAACTGCAAAGCAGGCCTTGCTTTCCGTCTCGGCATATCCCACCACATCGGTATCCGCCAGTACGCCGGCGGTAACTGTCTGCTTCTGCCCCAGCTGTTCGACCGCATTTAGGCGGTCACGCAGCGCGGCAGCACGCTCAAATTCCAGATTTTCAGATGCTTCCAGCATTTGCCCGCGGATCTCATCGGCAACGCCCTTGTAGTTTCCCAACAGCAGCTGTCTTGCCTGCTCCACCGTCTGGCGGTATTGCTGCTGAGTCTTGTCTGCCATACACCAGCCTGTGCACTGATTCATATGGTAATTCAGGCAGGGTCGCTCCTTGCCGATATCACGGGGAAACTCCCGGCTGCAGTTTGGCAGCTTTAATGTGCTGTGGATAGCTTCCAGCACATTTTGTGTCACACTTCTGCTGCCATAAGGGCCAAAATAACCTGCACCGTCATTGGCCAATTTGCTGACCATCGTCAGTTTGGGATACGCTTCCCGCATATCCAGCCGCAAGTAGGGATAGCCCTTGTCATCCTTAAGAAGTATATTGTATTTGGGCATATAGCGCTTGATCAGCGAACATTCCAGCACCAGCGCCTCAAATTCCGACGCCGCGATGATCACATCAAAGTGGTCGATCTTCGACACCATGATCCGGGTCTTGGGCGAATGGGAAACAGTGTCAACAAAATACTGACTGACACGGTTTTTCAGTTTTTTCGCTTTGCCTACATAGATAACCTTGTCTGACTTATCCCGCATAATATATACGCCGGGTGCCAGAGGCAGGCTCCGCGCTTTTTCCTTTAACTGATCAAAAGTCATATCTCACTCCATAAAAGTACCGCCCCAATGCATTATCGCATTGAGGCGGTTTGCACACAGCTAATCAGTATACATCCTGCTGAAGCATAATCTCCAGCGCGTTCACAGCCGCCTCTGCATCATTGCCGTCGGCAGACAGTGTAACGACCGCACCGGTAACGATGCCCATAGACATAATGCCGAGCAGACTCTTGGCGTTCATTTTCCGGCTGCCGGATTCCAGCCAAATGCTGCTTTCGAATTCGTTGGCCTTCTGAACGAAATATGTAGCCTGGCGGTTATGCAGGCCGGATTCGCAGCGCACAACGATTTCCTTGATACACATAGTACACTCTCCTTACTGTTCTTGCTTTGTGGACGCAAGATCAACCGAATACTATGATAACAAATTTAACAAAAAAGTCAACACCATTTCGTCAATCTGTGCAAATTGCCGTAAAAATCAGCGAAATTCTGCGATTGTAACGCCGTCTTCGCCCTCTCCATACACGCCCAGACGGTAATTTTTCACAAATTTATTGCGTTTTAGCTCCTGATGGACGGCTGTTCTCAGGGTGCCTGTCCCCTTACCGTGGATAATTCGCACCGTGGAAAGATTGGAGCGCATTGCTTCATCCAGGTATCTTTGCAGTACGCTGATAGCCTCAATGCTGTCCATTCCACGCAGATCTACCTCAGGACTAAATGCCGCCAGCTTCATCTCACGGCCGGAGTGCTGGGGTCTGCCGCCCTTTACCTTGTAAGGGTTCTCCACCTCAAGTAAATATACCTCGTCAGGCTTTGCGGACATTTTCAAAATTCCGGCCTGCAGCAGATATGTGCCATCCTTGTTGATGGCGATCACGCTGGCCTTGGTGCCCAGCTTCAGCAGTTCGACCGTATCGCCAACCATCACGGCGCGGGAAGGCTCCGGACGCTTGACATCTTTCTGGCCGGCACGAAGCTTGCCCTCGGCTTCATTCAAGCCCTTGCGCAGCTCTGTTTGGCGCTGATTGATGCCGTTTACATCGCCGCTCTCGATCTGCTTGCGCAGCTCCTTCAGCTCCTCAGCTGTCTTATTGGCAACAAAACGGGCATCGTCAATGATCCGCTGCGCCTCCCGACGGGCGGCCTCCATTGCCTTGTCCTTTTCCTGCTGCATCTGCGCGCTGTATTCCTCGCTCTGACGCTTGATCTTCTCCGTTTCCGTGCGCAGGCGTTCTGCCTCCATCCGGGCAGCCTCCATCTGCTGCCGCTGCGCTTCCAGTTGGGAAAGAACATCCTCAAAATCCTTATCGCTCTTTCCTACCAGATCATCCGCTTCCTTCAGGATCTCCTCAGAAAGTCCCAGCTTACGGGAAATGGCAAAGGCATTGGATTTACCCGGCACGCCGATCAGCAGCTTATAGGTGGGCTGCAGGGTCTCCACATTAAACTCGCAGGAGGCATTCGTAACGCCCTTGGTGCGCATAGCGTACAGCTTCAGCTCCGCATAATGGGTCGTCGCCACCACCCGGGCACCCATTTTGCGGCAAAATTCGATCAACGCCATAGCCAGCGCCGCACCCTCAGCCGGATCTGTACCTGCTCCCAGCTCATCAAACAGCACCAGCGTTCTGTCGTCGCATTCATCCACAATATCTACGATGGTGCGCATATGGCTGGAGAAGGTGGAAAGGCTCTGGGCAATGGACTGCTCGTCGCCAATATCCGCCAGGATAGCTTCAAATGTGGACAGCTGGCTGCCATCCCCTGCCGGGATGTGCAGACCGCATTCCGCCATCAGCGTCAGCAATCCAATGGTCTTCAAGGTAACAGTTTTACCGCCGGTATTGGGGCCAGTAATGATCATGGAGTCGAAATCTTTTCCCAGCCGGACAGAAATAGGTACCACCTTTTTAGGGTCGATCAGCGGATGACGGGCATTGCGCAGCTCCACCACGCCGGAATCATTCATCATCGGCTCCCAGGCACGCATCCGGCAGGCAAGCTTTGCCTTGGCAAAGATCACATCCAGCTGCACAAGCAGCTGCACATCCAGCGTAATATCCTCACGGTGGGCAGCGGCCTCCGCAGAAAGCTCGGAAAGGATCCGCTCAATTTCCTTCTTCTCTTTAAATTCCAGATCCCGAAGGGCGTTGTTGGCGTTCACCGCAGACACAGGCTCCACAAAATAGGTAGAGCCGGTGGCGGAAACATCGTGCACCAGGCCGGGAACATCTGCGCGGTGTTCGCTCTTGACAGGTACCACATACCGGCCCTGCCGGATGGTGATGATCGGCTCACGAAGGTACTTGGAATAAGCCGGCGAGGAGATCATTTTCTGCAGACTGTCCTTGATCTTGCCCGCCTCAATGCGCATATGCCGGCGAATGTCCGACAGCGCCGGGCTGGCATTGTCGGCAATTTCTTCTTCAGAAAGGATCGCGCCGCTGATCCGGTCTTCCAGATATTTATTGGCAGTCAGTGCCTGAAACAGCGGATCAAGGACCGTTGCCTTGTCCTCATCATCGGCATAGCTCTTCATATTCCGCGCGCAGCGCAAAACTGCGGCAATATGCAGCAGCTCAGCCGGCTGCAGGCAGCCGCCCCGGTCTGCCCGTTCCAAGGATGCAGATACATCCGTGACGCCGGAAAAGGAGGGATTTCCCTTTCGGGTGCAGATATCCGATGCCGCACTGGTCTGCCCCAGAAGTATTCTGACCTCCTCCAGATCAGAGGTAGGCTTCAGGCGCAGGCAGGCTTCCCTGCCGGCGCTGCTTCCAGCGCATTGGGAAAGCAGCGTCAGGATCTGATCCAACTCCAGCTTTATCAGTGATTTGTCGTATAACTCAGACATAAATTACTCCTAAATGTAAAGGGATTTGTAAAAATCCAGCGTAGAAAAGCCCTGCTCCAGCTGCGTGGTCAGATAGGCCTCTGTCAGATGTGACAGCTGCTCCATATTTTCCTGCCCAAGCTGGAACGAAAACAGCTTCTTTGGGTCACAAAATGCTATGTAGCGCATTGCCGCAACAATGCCGGGATTCACCGGCAGACGCAGACCGTCAGAATCGTAGCTTCTGCAGCCGCCGCATTCCAGGCGGCCGGCGGAAATATCAAACCGATCCGGGTTTTCATTGCCGCAGGCATGGCAGCCGGAAATATCCGGCATATAGCCTGCAAGGCAGGCTGCGCGAAACTCAAACACAGCTTTCACCGTGCTTTCAGACAAGTGAAGAGTCGTGATGCCGTGCAAACAGTTCAATACCAGACTCAGAAGCTCCGGATTCGGAAGATCCTCCTGGGAAAGCACCTCAGCCACCTGACAAAAATATGTTCCAAGGGAAAGCTTCGTGATGTCCCGGCGCAGATTTTGAAACAGCTCCACAGAGGCAGCTTCGTTGACGGTATACATTCCTCTGTATTCAAAAAGTGTATATGAGCCGTAGGCCAACAGCTGGCAAGGCGCGGTCAGCGGGCTGTTCCGCCGCCGCAGGCCGCGGGCTTTCACCGTCAGCTTGCCGTAATTGGGCGTCAGCAATGTCAGCAGCGCATCCTGGTCATTGTAATCCGTGACCCTCAGCACCAAGCCCTGCGTCGTCAAATACATGCGTTTCCTCCATCTTCAGCGCCCGTGTATAGGCAATGTATGCCTCCGGCGCACCGGTCTCCATAAAGATACTCCAATAATCCGCAGCTTTCATTTTTCATCCCTCCAACTATAGGGTGTGCCGAAGAGACGAAATCAAACTGGTAATTATTCGCTGTAGCCAAAATTGCGCACCAGGAAATCACTGTCTCTCCAGTTTTCCTTGACCTTGACCCAAGTGGTCAGGTATACCTTGGTGCCCATAAATTTCTCGCAGTCGTTGCGCGCCATTGTGGATATTTTTTTCAGCATAGCACCCTGCTTGCCGATGATAATTCCCTTGTGGCTGGCCTTTTCGCAGTAAATGGTAGCATCAATATCAATAATTCCGTTGTCGCGTTCAGAGAAAGTGGTGATCTCAACAGCAGTTCCGTGGGGGATCTCCCGATCCAGGCACCACAGCAGCTTCTCCCGGATGATCTCCGCCATCACCTGCCGTTCCGGCTGGTCGGTGGTCATATCCTCCGGGAACAGGAACGGGCCTTCCTGGGCATACTTCCCGCACTCGGCAAGAAGGGCATCTACACCGTCACCGCTTTTGGCACAGATGGGGATAATCGCCGCAAACTCAGCAGACTTGGAATACACATCAATGACTTCCAAAAGTTTTTCCTTTTCCACAGTGTCAATCTTGTTGATAGCCAGCACCGCAGGACAATTGCTTCCCTTGATCCGCTCCAGCAACCCCTCTTCCTGAGGGCCGATGGATGCAATGGGCTCTACGACCAGAACTGTCAGATCTACATCGGATATGGATTCTCTTGCCACATTGACCATATAATCGCCCAGCTTGGTACGGGCTCTGTGGTAGCCCGGCGTGTCCACAAATACGAACTGGGTATCCTCTCTCGTCAGTACACCGCAAATGCGGTTACGGGTGGTCTGGGGCTTATTGGACACGATCGCGATCTTCTCCCCCACCAGAAAATTCGTCAGGGTGGACTTGCCCACATTGGGCCGACCGGCAATGGTGATCATAGCGGTTTTTGTCTTCATAGTATTATCTCCTAAGTATCTTAACTGAAATCAATAATTCTGCTGCCTTTATATTTA
>JAFQRK010000073.1 GCA_017410075.1 Oscillospiraceae bacterium
AGAAGCCCGCTTCCATTTACATGAAGGACGGCAGCGACCTGCCCATCGCCATTCTGAACGGCCGTCCCGGCTTTATCAATTTCCTGGACGCTTTCAACTCCTGGCAGCTGGTCAAGGAGCTGAAAGAGGCCACCGGTATGGCCTGCGCCACCTCCTTTAAGCATGTTTCCCCCACCTCCGCCGCTGTTGGCAAGCCCCTGAGCCTGGAGCTGAAAAAGGCCTGCTTTGTAGAGGATGTGGAGGGTCTTGATGAGAATCCTCTGGCCTGTGCCTATGTCCGCGCCCGTGGCACTGACCGTATGTGCTCCTTTGGCGACTGGGTGGCGCTGTCCGATGTCTGCGACGCTCTGACCGCCTCCCTGATCAAGCCCGAAGTTTCCGACGGCGTCATCGCCCCCGGCTATACCGACGAGGCGCTGGAGATCCTGAAATCCAAGCGCAAGGGCAGCTACAACATCGTTAAGATCGACGAAAATTACATTCCCGATGCTCAGGAGCGCAAACAGGTCTACGGCATCACCTTTGAGCAGGGCCGCAATAATTTCAAGATCGGCGCACACCTGCTGGAGAACATTGTCACCGCCAACAAGGATCTGCCCGAAAGCGCAAAGATCGACCTGATCGTAGCGCTGATCACCCTGAAGTACACCCAGTCCAATTCCGTTTGCTACGCCGTTGACGGTCAGGCCATCGGTGTTGGCGCCGGTCAGCAGTCCCGGATCCACTGCACCCGCTTGGCAGGCGGCAAGGCAGATACCTGGTTCCTGCGTCAGCATCCCAAGACTCTGGGTCTGCAGTTCCGTGAGGATCTGGGTCGCGCCAACCGGGACAATGTCATCGACGGCTACATCAACGGCAACGAAGAGGATGTCTGCGCCGACGGCATTTGGCAGAACTACTTTACCGTACAGCCCGAACGGCTGACCGAGGAAGATAAGAAGGCTTGGCTGTCCAGCCGCCAGAATGTAGCGCTGGGCTCCGACGCATTCTTCCCCTTCTCTGACAACATTAAGCGCGCCCACGCCTCCGGTGTCAAGTACATCGCTGAGCCCGGCGGCTCTATCCGGGACGATCTGGTCATCGAAGAGTGCGATAAGCACGGTATGGTGATGGCCTTTACCGGTATGCGGTTGTTCCATCACTAAAAAATAATTACAAGCCGGTGTCTCCACCGGCTTGTGGTGCGAAATAAATACAGGAGATTTTGCTATGAACCTTCTTGTAATCGGCGGCGGTGGCCGGGAACACGCCATTATCCGCTCCTTAAAGAAAAATCCCCAGGTGCAGACCATCTATGCCCTGCCCGGCAACGGCGGCATTGCCAAAGATGCCACCTGCTATCCCATTTCCGCTACGGATATTGACGGCATCGTTGCCTTTGCCAGGGAACACGCCATTGATTACGCCGTGGTGGCGCCCGACGATCCTCTGGTCTTAGGCTGCGTGGATCGTTTGAATGAGATCGGCATCCCCTGCTTCGGCCCGAAGGCCAACGCCGCCATTATCGAAGGCAGCAAAGCTTTTTCCAAGGATCTGATGAAAAAGTATGCAATTCCCACTGCTTCTTACGAGATCTTTACGGATCTTTCCAAGGCGCTGGCCTATCTGGAGACCGCTGAAATTCCCACCGTCATCAAGGCAGACGGTCTGGCGCTGGGCAAGGGTGTTATCATCGCTCAGACCCGGGAGGAAGCAAAAGAAGCAGTTACCGATATGATGGCAAACGCCAAATTCGGCAAATCCGGCTCTACGGTGGTTATCGAGGAGTTCCTCGAAGGCCCTGAAGTATCCGTGCTGGCGTTTACCGACGGCAAGACCGTCAAACCTATGGTATCCTCTATGGACCATAAGCGCGCCGGCGACAACGACACCGGTCTGAACACCGGCGGTATGGGTACCATCGCCCCCAACCCTTACTATACTGCCGACATTGCTGCCCAGTGTATGCAGGAGATCTTCCTGCCCACCATCCACGCGATGAATGCCGAGGGTCGTACTTTCAAGGGCTGTCTGTATTTCGGTCTGATGCTGACCCCCAAGGGTCCCAAGGTCATCGAGTACAACTGCCGTTTTGGCGATCCCGAGACTCAGGTGGTACTGCCTCTGCTGGAAAGCGACCTGCTGACGGTTATGCAGGCCACCACCAACGGCACGCTGGCGGAAACAGAAGTCAAGTTTGCTGCTAAGCACGCCTGCTGTGTGGTCACCGCATCCAAGGGCTATCCCGAAAGCTACCAAAAGGGCTTTGAGATCACCTTCACCCCCGAAGCAGAAAGCTGCACCTTTGTGGCCGGTGCAAAGCTGGACAGTGGCAAGCTGCTGACCTCCGGCGGCCGCGTTACCGGCACAACTGCCATTGCCAACACTCTGGCAGATGCCGTAAGGGAAGCATACCGCATCGCTGACGGCGTGGTATTTGAAAATGCTTACCGCAGAAGTGATATTGGCCGCAAGGCTTTGCAGGCTTAAGAAATGAGAGGTAATCGAATGGTTTATCGCGTATATGTTGAAAAGAAGACCGGCCATACCCACGAAGCCGACAGCCTGCTGAAAGAGGTGCGGGATTTCCTGCAGATCCCCGGTCTGGAAAGCGTCCGTGTGCTGAACCGCTATGATGTGGAGAAAATTGACGAGACGCTGTTCCGCTATGCAGTTAGCACTGTGTTCTCCGAGCCCCAGGTAGATGATGTCTCTTACGATGTGCCCCAGGGTCAGACCGTGTTTGCTGTAGAGCCCCTGCCCGGTCAGTTTGACCAGCGGGCAGACTCCGCAGCCCAGTGCATCCAGATCCTGAGCCAGGGCGACCGTCCTCTGGTGCGTTCTGCCAAGGTGTATGTTCTCACCGGCACACTGACCGAGGAAAATATCGCCGCCATTAAGAAATATGTTATCAACGCCGTGGAGAGCCGGGAAGCATCTTTGGAAATGCCCGAAACGCTGGCAGCCCAGTATGCGATCCCCGAATCTGTGGCAACCGTCACCGGCTTTATCAAAATGGACGAAGCTGCCCTGACGGAGCTGCTGGACAAGCTGGGTCTGGCGATGGACTTAGACGATCTGAAGTTCCTGCAAAACTATTTCCGGGATGACGAGGGCAGAGATCCCACCATTACCGAGATCCGGGTGGTGGACACCTATTGGTCCGACCACTGCCGTCACACCACCTTCTCCACCATCATTGACGACGCCAGGATCGACGATCCTGCCGTTGCCGCCGCTTATCAGCGGTATCTGGATGCCCGTATTGAAGTCTACGGCGAGGACAGGGCTTCCAAGCGTCCCCAGACTCTGATGGACATTGCCACCATCGGCGCAAAGACCCTGAAAAAGCGTGGCCTGCTGCCGGAGCTGGACGAAAGCGAAGAGATCAACGCCTGCTCCATCCATATGACCGCCAAGGTCAACGGCGAGGAGCAGGATTGGCTGCTGATGTTTAAGAATGAGACCCACAACCACCCCACGGAGATCGAGCCTTTTGGCGGCGCAGCTACCTGCATCGGCGGCTGTATCCGTGATCCTCTGTCCGGCCGTGCCTATGTTCACCAGGCAATGCGCGTCACCGGCGCCGGCGATCCCAGAAAGTCCTTACGCGAGACCCTGCCCGGAAAGCTGCCCCAGAGAAAGCTTTGCCAGACGGCTGCCGCAGGCTATTCCTCCTACGGCAATCAGATCGGTCTTGCCACCGGCCATGTTGCGGAAATTTACCATGAAGGCTTTGTCGCCAAGCGTTTGGAATGCGGCGCAGTTGTGGCTGCCGCGCCTGCTTATAATGTCCGCCGCGAGCGTCCCGCCCCCGGTGATGTGGTCGTCCTGCTGGGCGGCCGTACCGGTCGCGACGGTATCGGCGGTGCCACCGGCTCTTCCAAGAGCCACAATATGAAATCCCTGACCACCATGGCTTCCGAGGTCCAGAAGGGCAATGCTCCCGAGGAGCGGAAGATCCAGCGGCTGTTCCGCAATCCTGCGGTCACCCGGCTGATCAAGCGCTGCAACGACTTTGGCGCAGGCGGCGTTTCTGTTGCCATCGGCGAGCTGGCTGCCGGTCTTCGCATTGATCTGGACGCCGTGCGGAAGAAGTATGACGGCCTGGACGGCACGGAGCTGGCCATTTCCGAATCCCAGGAGCGTATGGCTGTGGTCGTCGCTGCTGAGGATGCAGATAAGTTCATCGCATTTGCCCAGGCAGAAAATCTGGAGGCCTACCGCGTGGCCGTTGTTACTGAGGAGGAACGGATGGTGATGCAGTGGAAGGGCAACACCATCGCCAACCTGAGCAGAGCCTTCCTGGACACCAACGGTGCAAGCAAACACACCACCGTGGCTGTCGATCCCAAGGATCTGACCGCCCTGAGCAAGAGCCTCTACGGCAATCTCCGGGAAATGGCTGCAGATCTGAAGACCGCCAGCCGCCGCGGCCTGGTCGAGCGCTTCGACGGCAGTATCGGCGCCGGCTCTGTGCTGATGCCCTTCGGCGGCAAGCATCAGGCAACGCCTGCCCAGGCAATGGCAGCCAAGCTGCCCACCCTGCCCGGTGAAGTTACGGAGCAGGGCAGCGTGATGGCCTGGGGTATGGATCCCGATCAGATGTGCATCGACCCTTACACCGGCGCCCACGATGCTGTTTACAGCTCCGTGGCCAAGCTGGTGGCATCCGGTGCTGACTATAAGAAGGCTTATCTGACTCTGCAGGAGTTCTTCGAGAAGCTGAAGAACGAGCCCAATCGCTGGGGCAAGCCCTTTGCCGCTCTGCTGGGCGCAATGGATGCCCAGCTGGAGCTGAATGCAGCCGCTATCGGCGGTAAGGACTCTATGTCCGGTACATTCCTGGATAAGGACGTTCCTCCCACGCTGATCTCCTTTGCCATCGCACCCATTGATGCCGATCAGGTGCTGACCCCCGAATTTAAGCAAGCCGGCAACCCCGTCTACTTCTTTGCTCCCACCGAGGACACCCCCGACAGCAAAAAGGCCGTCTGGGAAGCATTCCACGCCCTGCATACAGCCGGCAAGATTCGCTCCGCCTGGGCAGTCGAAAACGGTCTGGGCGAGGCTGTGATGAAGATGTCCTTCGGTAACCGCATCGGCTTTGCCTCCTGCGGCGCTGTGAAGGATTGGTTCGTTCCCTACTACGGCTGCATCGTGGCCGAACTGACCGAGGATATTGACGGCGCAATCAAAATCGGTCAGACCACTGCCGAGGCTGCCATCGTGCTGGACGGCGACAGCGCCTCCATTGAGGAGCTGCTGCAGCTGAACGAGGGCGTTCTGGAGAGCGTCTATCCCACCAAGGTCAAGACCGATGTGGGCACCGTCGCTCCCATCGCCTGCACCGAAACCTTTACCGCCGCACCGGCGATCAAGACCGCAAAGCCCAAGGTACTGATCCCCGTATTCCCCGGCACCAACTGCGAATATGACTCCGCTCGCGCTATGATGCGTGCCGGCGCTGAGGCTGATATCGTAGTGATCCGCAATCTGACCGCAGAGGATGTCGCCCGCAGCGTGGAAACCGTGGCTGCCAAGATCGCCGAGAGCCAGATGATCTTCATTCCCGGCGGCTTTTCCGGCGGCGACGAGCCCGACGGCTCTGCCAAGTTCATCACCGCATTCTTCCGCAATCCGGAGATCAAGGAGCAGGTCACCCGTCTGCTGGAGAGCCGGGACG
This sequence comes from Oscillospiraceae bacterium, assembly GCA_017410075.1. Lineage (GTDB taxonomy): Bacteria > Bacillota > Clostridia > Oscillospirales > Oscillospiraceae > Faecousia. The sequence continues at coordinate 5,666 of JAFQRK010000073.1, forward strand.
GCCTGATGCTGGGTATCTGTAACGGCTTCCAGGCGCTGATCAAGCTGGGTCTGGTGCCTTACGGCAAGATCATCGACACCGACGACACCTGCCCCACCCTGACCTTCAACAACATCGCACGCCACCAGTCCAAGATCGTCCGCACCCGGGTTTGCACCGCCAAGTCTCCCTGGCTGGCTGGTACTGAGGTTGGGCAAGTTTACAATGTGCCCATTTCCCACGGCGAGGGCCGCTTCTTCGCATCCGAGGAGCTGGTCAAGCAGTTGATGGCAAACGGTCAGATCGCAACCCAGTATGTGGATCTGGAGGGCAATCCCACTATGGACACCGCCTTCAATCCCAACGGCTCTGTGTGCGCCATCGAGGGTATCATCTCTCCCGACGGCCGCGTGCTGGGCAAGATGGGTCACAGCGAGCGCTTCCAGGGCGGCCTTTACCGCAATATCCCCGGCGAATACGATATGAAGCTGTTTGAGTCTGCTGTGAAGTATTTTAAGTAATCCATAAAGTTAAGCCTTGGCCCCCTCTATGAGGGGGCTGGCTTTTTGCCCTGCAAAAAAGCCAGGTGGAGTGTTTTCGCAATCTGTGTTATGTAAACCGCGCATTTTTAGCACCGCGTATTTTATTGCAATATTGCTTTTTTTATGCAGCATGATATAATAAAATTGTGAAAGGAGTGATTATGATGAAAAGAATTTTAGCAATTTTCCTTTGCAGCATATTGTTATTCTGTTTCACAGCCTGCGACAAAAACACTGGTGTCCAAAGTGTCGATACGACCACGCAGCCGACCGAGCCTACAACAGAAGCTACGGAGCCCCCTACACAGCAAACAGAGTTGCCTACCGAGCCTGTACCAAACGAGAACAATACCGACAGTCAAACATCCGCTATTTTTAACACAAAGAATGTTAAGCGCATTACCCTCTATGCCTTCTATGGCGAAGGAAAAAGCAGCGATGTTCCCGCCGAGAATTTAGATGAAATCATCGCTTGGCTCAACTCGTTTGCGATTGATGAAGAAGCGCCTGAGATTTTGCCCCCTGGCACCAATACGATCTATGTGGAAATTGAATATTCAGACGGAACGGTAATCAAGCAAGGCACAGATACTATCACAATTGACGAGGTTACATTCTATCTTATCCATGATGCCGCCCCTGATTGCTATAAGGAGATCCTCTCAAAAGTAAGCATAAACTGACAAAATCGCCACCCGGTTGGGTGGCGATTTTTCAAGCCTCTCTTGTGTAAAGGGGCTGGATGCCCGGGAACGGGTATGGAACGGCATAATCTTCACTACCGCAAAAGCCTTCCGCCGGTGCTTGCTTTCAGCTTACCGCCCGCATTCCTCATCCGCCCCAGTTTGCGAACTGGGGCACCTTCCCCCCGGGGGAAGGCATAAAAAAGCACCGTGGGTTTTCCACGGTGCTTTCCTTATTCTCTTAGAACTTGCACTTTTCGGCGATGTATTCCTTCAGCTGGCTGATGGGGATACGGACCTGCTCCATAGTATCGCGGTCGCGGACGGTAACGCAATCGTCGGCAGGCGTATTCTCGTCGCCAACGGTCTGGAAGTCCACGGTGATACACAGCGGTGTGCCGATCTCGTCCTCACGGCGGTAACGCTTGCCGATAGAGCCGGCATCGTCAAAGTCCACCATAAAGTCCTTACGCAGCTCCCGGTAGATCTCCTCTGCCTTGGGGCTCAGCTTCTTGGAAAGGGGCAGGATGGCCGCCTTGAAAGGCGCCAGAGCCGGATGCAGACGCAGCACAGTACGGACATCGTCCTTGCCATTCTTGTCCTGACCGACCACTTCCTCGTCGTACGCCTCGCACAGGAAGGCCAGCGCCACACGGTCGCAGCCCAGAGAAGGCTCGATGACATAGGGGATATAATGCTCGTTACGGTCGGGGTCGAAATAGGTCAGCTTCTTGCCGGAAGCCTCCTGATGGCGTCCCAGGTCGTAATCGGTACGGTCAGCAATGCCCCACAGCTCTCCCCAGCCGTTGCCGAAGGGGAACTGATACTCGATATCGGTGGTGGCGCGGGAGTAGAATGCCAGCTCTGCAGGATCGTGATCCCGCAGGCGCAGGCTCTCTTCCTTGATACCCAGGCTCAGCAGCCAGTTCTTGCAAAAATCCTTCCAGTAAGCAAACCACTCCAGATCGGTGCCGGGCTGGCAGAAGAATTCGCACTCCATCTGCTCAAACTCACGGGTACGGAAGGTGAAGTTGCCGGGGGTGATCTCGTTACGGAATGCCTTGCCAACCTGGCAGACACCGAAGGGCAGCTTCTTACGGGTGGTGCGCTGGATGTTATCAAAGTTGACGAAAATGCCCTGAGCAGTTTCCGGGCGCAGATAAGCCACAGAGGAAGAATCCTCGGTAACGCCGATCTTGGTCTGGAACATCAGGTTGAAATTACGGATAGAGGTAAAGTGATGCTTGCCGCAGTTGGGGCAGACAACATCCTCATGCTCCTCGATAAAGGCGTTCATTTCCTTGGTGTCCATAGCATCCACATTGACCGCCTTGCCGGACTCAGAAGCGCTGATCAGCTGGTCAGCACGCTGACGGGAGCCGCAGCCCTTGCAGTCCACCAGAGGATCGGAGAAAGAGCCCACATGGCCGGTGGTGACCCAGGTGGTGGGGTTCATAATAATGGCTGCGTCCAGACCCACATTGTAGTCAGACTCCTGGACAAACTTTTTCAGCCAGGCTTTCTTGACATTGTTCTTAAATTCAACGCCCAAGGGGCCGTAGTCCCAAGAGTTTGCCAGACCGCCGTAAATCTCAGAGCCGGCATAGACGAAGCCCCGGTTCTTGCACAGATTTACGATCATATCCAGAGTTTTTTCGCTGTTTTTCATTGATATATCCTCCAAAATTGGATTGTAGTTACATTTGACACCTTATTATACTGACTTTCTGCCGGTAAATCAAGTATCGTTTTGCATTTCCTCGTCCTGGGACACCAGCTCGGGACCCAAGTCCTCTGCCATCATCCGGTATACCCATTTGCCCAGATCCACGGTGGTCATTCCGGCATACTGCTCCGGACGGATCACATCCAACAGATGAAGCTTTACATCGGTGCGCTTCAGCTTGGGCAGATTTTCAAAGAATTTAGGGGTGTTTTTCAGGGTGCATACCACAATGGGCACCTGGGTCTTCTGCGCGATCTTGAACACGCCGCTGCGGAAATGGTGCAGCTTCTTATCCTTGTGTATGTACCCTTCCGGGAACACGGCGATGGAAACCTCATCCTCCTTGATCAGCTGGATGCACTTAAGAATGGTCTTCAGTGCCTCCCGGTCATTTTCCCGGTTGATGGTCTGGCACATAATTTTGTGCATCGCGTTGCCCACCAGGAACATAGAAGCGTTTTCCCGCTTGGAGATAAAGGCCAGCTGGCTGTCCGCAAAGCAATGCAGCAGGATCACCGGATCGGCAAGGCTGGTATGGTTGCACACCAGCAGGAAGCGGCCGTCCTTGGGAGTCTTTTCCAGACCCTCGGTATGGATGTGCAGGCGGGTAACGGTTTTGATGGCGGCAATATAAAGCCCCAGCATCGTTCTGTAGAATTTACTGTCGTGCTTCTGTTCCCTGGACTGATCCACGATCTGGCACATCAGCCAGAAAAACACAAATGCCAGCACCAAAAGTGCAATAACGCCGCCCACGAAGCTCACCGGCGCGATCCACAGCCAGCGCAGTCCCTCGGCGCCGATGCTCATTGCGGCAGCAAACAGCGCCGCCAGCAGCAGAATTCCTCCTATCAACATAGAAAATCCTCCAAAAGCATTCTTGCCCCTATTATACTCCGAATTCTTGGCAGAAACAAGTGCAAATAATAAAGTTGGGACTAGAAATTATCTGTAATTACTGATATAATGATTAAAATATTGCCTACCTGAAAGGAAGAGAGAAAATGGGAATTTCCGCTTCTGCCCCCTGGAGAGAATTTTACGGCAACACCCCTACTACCATTGACTATCCTCATGTGAGTATGTACCAGCTTCTGCACACAGCTGCGAAGAAGTATCCCGACAACATCGCTTACAGCTTTATGGGCAAGCAGACCTCCTATGCCGCATTTATGAAGCGCATTCATGCCGCTGCCAAGGGTCTTGTGAATCTGGGCATCCAAAAGGGCGACCGGGTCACCATTTGTATGGCAAATACTCCCCAGGCGCTGGATTGCTTCTATGCCTTAAACCGCATCGGTGCGATCCCCAATATGATCCATCCGCTGTCTGCTGCAGAGGAGATCGCATTTTATCTGAATGTTTCCCACAGCAAGGCCATTCTTACCCTTGCACAGTTCTACGATAAGGTCGCCTCTGTTCTGGATAAGGTGGAGCAGCCCGTCAAGGTGCTGATCGCCCGGATCGCAGACGAGCTGCCTGCGCCCCTGAATATGCTGTACCCCATCACCTCCGGCGGAAAAGCAGACAGAAAGCCCAAACGCAACGGCTACACCTTGTGGTACGATATGGTAAAGGCCGGCAAGAACACCGCTCTGCCGGAGCACGACGGCAAGTTCAACGATTGCGGCGCGATCCTGTATTCCGGCGGTACCACCGGCACCACTAAGGGAATTATGCTGTCCAATCTGAATTTTAACGCCTTGGGTCTGCAGACCATTGCCGCCTCCGGTTATGGCAGCGTGGCAGGTATGAAGATGCTTTCCATTATGCCGGTATTCCACGGCTTCGGTCTTGGCGTCGGCATCCACACCGCTTTGATCGGCGGTGCCACCTGCATTCTGATCCCCCAGTTCAGCGTCAAGGTTTATGCTGACACTCTGAAAAAGCAAAAACCCAACCTGATCCCCGGTGTTCCTACGCTGTTTGAAGCGCTTTTGCGCGCCGAGGATCTGGAGGGCATTGATCTGAGCTTCCTGAAGGGCATTTTCTCCGGCGGCGACAGCCTGAGTCCGGAGCTGAAGAAGAAGGTGGACACCTTCCTGAAGGAGCACAACTGTGACCAGCAGATCCGGGAGGGCTACGGCACAACGGAATGCGTCACCGCATCCTGTCTGACCCCCAAGGACTACGCCCGCAGCGGCTCTATCGGCGTTCCCTTCCCTGACACCTTCTACAAGATCGTCAAGCCCGGCACCTGCGAGGAATGCGATCCCAACACGGAGGGTGAGATCTGCGTTTCCGGACCTACGGTCATGCTGGGCTATATGGATCAGCCTGAGGAGACCGCCCAGACCCTGCGCCAGCACGGCGATGGCCGCATCTGGCTGCACACCGGTGATCTGGGCCATATGGACGGAGACGGTTTTGTCTATTTCCGTCAGCGGCTTAAGAGAATGATCATCACCTCCGGCTACAATGTCTACCCCTCTCAGCTGGAAAATATTATTGACGGTCACGAAAAGGTCCTGCTTTCCTGCGTCATTGGCATCAAGGACGCATATCGCGGTCAAAAGATCAAGGCCTTCGTCGTTCCCATGCCCGGCATCGCACCTACGGAGGCGTTAAAAGAGGAGCTTCTCAGCTACTGCGCCGAAAAGATGGCGAAATATGCCATTCCCCGTGACCTGGAATTCCGCACCGAGCTGCCCAAGACCCTGGTGGGCAAGGTGGCCTACCGGGTGCTGGAAGAAGAAGCCGCCAAAGAGGCAAACGCCCAATGAAAAAGCGCATCTGGGAACTGGATGTCTTTCGGGGCATTTGCATTCTCGGTGTAATCGGGGTGCATTTTGTCTATGATATGGTGGAGCTTTACGGGCTGGTTGCGTGGGACTATCCCAAGGCTTTCGTCTTTATCCGTGACTGGGGCGGCGTGCTGTTTCTGCTGCTTAGCGGCATTTGCGTCACCCTGGGCTCACACAGCGTCCGCAGGGGACTTATCGTCTTCGCCTGCGGTATGGTGATTACTGCCGTAACGGCGGGAATGTACCTGCTGAAGCTGTATGACCGCAGTATTATCATTTATTTTGGCGTGCTGCATTGTTTGGGCATATGTATGCTGCTGTGGCCGCTGTTTCGCAAATTCCCCTGGTGGACGCTGCTGATCTTCGGCATCGTGCTGACCGCAGTGGGCTTCTGGCTGCGGGAGCAGCCTTCCGTTGATCATTACTGGCTGATGACGGTCGGTCTTCCGTGGACAGGCTTTGCCTCTTCCGATTATTTCCCCCTGCTGCCCTATTTCGGCTTTTTCCTTCTGGGCGCAGTATTGGGCAAAACCGTCTATCGCCGCAAGGAAAGCCTGCTGCCCGGGGTCAATACCCAAAATTTCCTGATCCGCTTCTTCAGCTTCTGCGGCAGACAGTCTTTATGGCTGTATCTGCTGCATCAGCCCCTGCTCAGCGGCATCTTCTATCTGATTATTTTATCCAAACAAGCCTGACTTGGAGGCAATTATGAAACGCTTTGTCAATCCTATCAATCTGCCCCTGTGGACGCTGCTGACCGGCGGCGTCGGTCTTCTGCTGCGCGTGTGGCTGATGACCTCCGGCGTTGACCAGAAGGGCTTTTTCGTTACCGGCCATCTTGCAGGGATCCTGCTGTTTCTGTTGGTGATCGGCGCGATAGTCTCGCTGTTTCTCCTGACCAGAGATCTGGTGGAGGCCGGTAAATACGAATTCAATTTCCCCGCATCGGATATTGGCAGCTACGGCGCGTATATTGCCGCAGCCGGCATTGGTATCAGCTCTTTTGTGGACATTTTTTTGGCCAGCGATACCTTGTCGATGCTGGCTGCGCTGTTCGGTATGATCGCCGCACTGCTGCTGGTGCTGACGGGCTCCGCCCGCCGCAGAGGTACCGTCCCGTCTATGCTGATCCACATTGGCATCTGTGTATATCTGGTGCTGCGGCTGGTATGCTATTACCGCCATTGGAACGCCGATCCGCAGATTCTGGATTACTGCTTCCAGCTGGTCGCCACCGCCTGCCTGATGCTTACCACCTATCAGCGGGCAACCTTTGATGCCCGGGAGGGCAAGCGCCGGCCCTATGCATTTTGGAGCCTTGCCACCATTTTCTTCAGCTGCATTTCCCTGATCGGCTGGAGCAACATTCTGTTTTTCCTTTCTGTCATCGTATGGCAGATCACGGATTTGTGCAGTCTGATCCCTCTGCGCCTGGATGATATTTATTTTGACGAGGAGGACAGCGAATGCTGATCCCGGAGTATGTGCTTTCCTGCCTGAATGCCCTGGAGGATGCCGGCTTCCCCTGCTACGCGGTGGGAGGCTGTGTTCGTGATGCGCTTTTGGGGCTGGAGCCCCACGATTACGACCTGTGCACCGCCGCGACACCGGCGCAGATCAAGCAGGTATTCTCCGGCTGCGGCTTGGTTTTGGCTGGCGAAAAGCACGGAACAGTGGGCATCATTACGCCCCGGGGCGTGGTGGAGATCACCGCGTTTCGCACTGAGGGTCAGTACTTAGACAACCGCCATCCGGACAGCGTGACTTTCGTCACCGACATCCGGGAGGATCTGGCTCGCCGGGATTTTACCGTCAATGCCATGGCCTATTCTCCCACCCGGGGCTTTGCCGATCCCTTCGGCGGCCAACGGGATCTGGAGAATAAGATCCTGCGGGCCGTAGGCAATGCGCAGGAGCGATTCCGGGAGGATTCCCTGCGGATCCTGCGGGGCGTTCGTTTTGCCGTCCGTTTCGGCTTGACCCCGGATGCAGATACACAAGCTGCTATGCTCCAGCTGACGCCGCTGATGGAAAATCTGGCCCGGGAACGGGTCTTTGAAGAGTTATGTCAACTGCTTCCTCTGGTGAAGGCCGAGGATTTACTACACTATGCGCCAATTTTGGCGCAGGTCATTCCTGAGATCGCGCCCACCGTGGATTTTCAGCAGCACTCATCCCATCACAGCTATGATGTCTTTACCCACACCGCTTATGTAACAGAGGCTGTTGCGCCCGAGCTGCCCCTGCGGTGGGCCGCACTGCTTCACGACCTGGGAAAACCTGCAGCATTCACCCTTGATGAAGACGGCCAGGGTCATTTTTACGGTCACGCGCAGCTGAGCGCCGAGATCGCAGACCGCATTCTTCTGCGGCTGAAAGCCCCCACCGCCCTGCGGGAGCGGGTAGTTTTCCTGATTAAGCACCATATGGATATGATCGTCGCCGACCGCAAGCTGCTGCGGCGTCTGCTGAGCCGTTACGGTCAGGAGGCTCTGGAACAGCTGATGGCGCTGCAAAGGGCAGATTTTTGCAGCAAGGGCGTTACCGGCGATGCCTTCGATTTTGATGCAGTGGACAGTATGATCGCCTGCATTGCAGAAGAAGAAAGCTGCCTCTGCGTAAAGGATCTTGCCGTCAACGGCTATGATCTGATGGCGCTGGGCATCACGGGACAGGCCATTGGCCGCACTCTCAATGCCCTGCTGGAGGCGGTTTTGGAGGAACAGCTGCCCAACGAAAAGGACGCCCTTACAGAACACATTAAAACGATATGTCATTCCGAGCCAGCGCATATGTTGGCGTGGGAATCCCCCGGATATTAGGAGATTGCCACACCGGTGACACGATTCTATTTTCAAGCTGCAAGAACGAGGTTGCACTATGTCAATTTCTGAAAACATCGCCGCCATCCGGGCAAAAATGGATGCCGCGGCCATGGCCGCCGGACGGGATCCCAAAAAGATCCTGCTGTGCGCCGCCACAAAAATGAATGATGCCGCCGCAGTTCGGGAAGCCATCCGGTGCGGCGTGGACT
>JAFQRK010000074.1 GCA_017410075.1 Oscillospiraceae bacterium
AAGTCTAAGTTGTCCGCATCTTTCTTCTGGATCAGCGAGGTTGCAAAGCCGCTGACCACCAGCTTGTCACAGATGGTGATAAATACGGAAACCAGCGCGATAATGCCGTAATCCTCCGGCAGCAGCAGCCGTGCCAGGATGATGGACACGATAAAATTCGCAATCTGGTAGATCGTCCGCTCGCCGAATTTCCACAGCGCGCCGGATATGGTTTTTTTGCGTAATGACTGATTGTCGCTCATGAAAAATTACTTCCTTACAGTTTGCACTGGATAATAGAGGTGCAGCATTCATAAACCTCCGATTCCGGAGGGATCTGCATATAGTCGCCGTACCGTTTGGTTAAAAACTCGTCGTAATTTCTGGGGATCAGGAACACCTTGTCCTCAAAGCTATGGTCCATCAGATCCTCAAAGGTCTGGCGCTTGATGGGATAAATGCCGTTATTGGGGTGGGCCACCTTATAGACATATTTGGTGGGCAGCCATTTAAACAGCTTCATAGCGCCGCCGCGCATGGCGTTGATCATACCGTAGGGCAGCCAGGAAAACAGCTTGTACACACGGCGCTTGTTGGCTGAGCCGGTATAAATGCCGCTTTTGACCTTGCCCACGCAAGACCAAAACATCGCCAGCTTTACCTGCAGCTTCAGGAAGCAGGGGATGATATTGTCGATGGGGTGCAGGTCGATAAATACGCCGCTGTGCAGCTCGGTCAGGCTGGCCAGCTCCTGCTCGAGAAATACGGTGCCGTTTAAGCGCACCTTGCCCCAGCTGTTGGGGTAGCGCTTTTCCGCGCGGTAATTGCTGAAAAAGATCTTCTCGTTGTGATGCTTTTTCATATAGCGGACGAACTTATCGTAATCCTTCCGGGGCATACACATATCAATATCGTGATCCCAGGGAATGAAGCCGTTGTGCCGCACCGCACCGAGGATAGAACCGCCGTACAGGGAGCATTTCAAGCCCTGCTCCCGGCAGATGCGATCTACCTCGGTAGCAATTTCCAGCATCCGCGCGTGGCAGATATCCATATCATATCCGCAAACTGTGTATTTGCTCACTGCTATGTCCTCACAACTTTAGTTTTCTCTTGATGCTCTTAAAAATCAGGTCGGAATGTCCGTGGATGATACACTTAAAATAGTAGATCATCTTAAACTTGAAGCGCAGGAAAGGACGACCGACACCACTGATATAACTCAAACGATCCATATAGTTCATATCTACAACGATATGCTTGGGATCTTTCAGCGGCAGCTCCACATCGTAGCGCTGCATATCGAACATAGACTGCTGCACCTTGGGCAGACACTCGATATGCGCATTGGCGTGGGTGGCATTCTGGGTGGTGCCGATATCGGTGATCATATTCTTCTTCGGAATGATGGCCAGACGGGAATTCAGCAGTGCATCAGAGCCGAGAACAGTTTCCCAGTAGGGAACGCCGGTATTCTTATGGCGCAGGGCAGTGTCGTACCACAGCTGGCCATTGGTCTTGCCGTAGAGACGGCTGATGTTCTTCCAGTTATACTTGTCGTCCAGATGCAGGTATTCTTCATCCCAGCTGTCGGCGACACGCTTCCAAGTTGCCCAGCTGGTAGAGCCGCAGGGAGCAAAGAAATAGTCGTCGGGGCAGTCGTCGTAAACACCCAGCAGATTGGTGCCACAGATGTGGTTGATGCGGGTGTCATTTTCGTATTTATCCAGCAGGTATTTGCAATAAGGGTAGAAACTCTGGGACGGAATTCGGTCATCCTCCAGAATGATGCACTTGTCCACCAAGCTGAATGCCCACTTATGGGAATAGAAAGTGGAGGGGTCGCAGCCGTAATTCTTCTCGTTATACTTTCTATAGACAGTGCAGTCCCAGTCGATATTTTCTGCGATCTTGCGACACTTTTCGATGTTTTCGATATCATCGGGTCTGCCCTCGCGAGGACCGTCCTGCCATAGAAGCAGGGTGCTGGGCCTTGCTTCACGCACGGATTCAAAGACCTTTTCAAAAACATCGGGTCGGGCAAAAAAGATCAGCAGGACGGGAACATCAATTTTCCAGGGCTTGGACATACTGCGGATCCTCCTTTAAAACTGTTTGAATGGTCAGCGGCGCCAGAAACCAGGTAACGAAGCCCAGCGGCAAAGCTGCGTGAACGGGGTTGGTCAGACCCATCATCACGAACATCATAATAATAACACCAAATTGCTGCTTGTGGGTGCCCATATATCGCTGCACCCGCTTGCAAACCGTAACCAGCAGGGCATAGAAGAAAGAGCCGCCGATGATACCGGTATCGGCCAGAACGGTCAGGAAAGTAGCGTGTCCGTCAAAGCCAAGGGTACGGTTGCCGATGACAGGGCTCTTAAAGAATGCGACCAGGGTATCGCCGTAAAGGGTAATACGGCTGTTGAGGTTATATCCGTCAGCACCCTTGCCGGTAAAGAATGCCCGAATTTCCTGCAGGCGGACAGTGATATGTCCCGTCGGGAGAATACCGATGATATAGCCAAGAATTTGGGGCAGGAACACAGCAAAAATCAGAACACCGAGAATAAACAGTGTTTTGTTCAGCGTGCTGCGGATATGCCGGAACACCTGAATCAGAATGCCGATGACGGTGATCAAAATTGCCAGTGTGTACTGGGCATTGACCAGGAAGATGATGCCCACAATGGCAAGCACCAGAGAAGCATACCGGACAAAGCCTCTGAACTTAAGCATAAAGATGGAAACGGCGGAGATGATGATGGGAACGGCGTAGACGAAATAGTAGTTGGCAACGTCCTGCTCTGCATTCTCGTCAAAATCCTGCCAGTGACGGGTCGCTTCCGGATTTTCCAGCAGGAACAGCCAGGTGGTGATGATAACATAAACCATCAACGCATTGCCGACGATGACAAACAGCTTCTTTTGGGTCGGAGTGGCGATCCGGCTGATCCGCACAAAAAGGATGGCGGGGAAATACAGCGTGACATACTGGTATGTCTTGGAGATAAAACGCTTCAGCTCTCTGTTGGAAACATCCTCTGCGATGGAGGAGGCGTCCGTCAGCATCGCATAAGCTGCAGCCAGAAATACGATCAGCAGCAGCGGTATAATGACCGGGGAAAACATTTTCGGGTCAACAAACACGATGTATGCGCAGTATGCCAGAAGCAGCAACAGCAGGATCGTGGATCCCATAGAAGCAGAGGGGATCAAATAGACCGTCAGCAGGTATACGATCAGCAGGATCTCCCAGAAAGGGAGCTTTTTTCTGCTCAGCAATGTGAAATCAAACATGAATAAAAAACTCCTTGCTTAGTGCACCAGGGCCTTTTGCCGCACCTGCTCCATCTGCTGGGCGTATGCTTCGCCCTTGTCCTCAGAGCCGTGTTCGCCGGCGGGATGATAGGTGGGAACGACGCTTCCCACCAGATCGCGGATCTTGGCATCCTGACCGTCGTAGGCAGCGCACATCAGCTGCTGCAGCTGCTGCAGGAATTCGTCGGTCTCGAAGGGAATGGGGCTGCCGATATGGATCAGGCGGTTGGGCGTTGTACGCATACCTTCTTCAGACATCAGCTTTTCCTCAAAAAGCTTTTCGCCGGGGCGAAGACCGGTGTAGGAGATCTTGATATCCACATCCGGCTTCAGTCCGGACAGCCGGATCAGATTCCGGGCCAGGGTATCGATCTTAACGGGGGAGCCCATATCCAGAACGAAGATCTCGCCGCCGTCGGCATAGGTGCCCGCCTGCAGCACCAGGCTTGCTGCCTCCGGAATGGTCATAAAATAGCGGATAATGTCGGGGTGGGTAACGGTAACTGGGCCGCCCTTGGCGATCTGCTCCTTAAATCTGGGAATAACAGAGCCGTTGCTGCCCAGAACATTGCCAAAACGGACGGCAACAAAGTCTGTGACCGGCTTGAAATCAGCCGGGGTCATACCCAGCATATTGCCGTCAGCATCCTCTGTATGGGTGAACAGGGGAGAGAGGTCGGCAGACTTACCGTCCCGGATCTTTCTGTCAAAGGACTGAATGATCATTTCGCAAAGCCGCTTGGATGCGCCCATAATATTGGTGGGATTTACGGCCTTGTCGGTGGAGATCAGCACGAAACGCTTACAGCCGTTGACCATAGCGGCGTAGGCGGTCTTATAGGTGCCGATGGCATTGTTCTTGATGGATTCGCAGGGGCTGTCCTCCATCAGGGGGACATGCTTGTGGGCTGCGGCGTGATAGACCACATCCGGCTTATACTTGGCAAACACCTGATTGATCCGGCGGCTGTCACGGACAGAGCCGATCAAAACCTCCAGATTCAGATCCGGATGCTTATCCTTCAGCTCCAGGCCAATGGCGTGGGCATTGTTTTCATAAATATCAAAGACGATCAGCTGCTTGGGGTTATGCTTGGCGATCTGCCGGCAAAGCTCGCTGCCGATAGAGCCGCCGCCACCGGTGACCAGAATGGTCTTGCCGGAGATGAACTGATAGATCTCGTCCATATTGACCTTCACAGGCTCACGGCCCAGCAGATCCTCCACCGCAACATCCTTCATTGCATTGGCGGTGATGTTGCCCTTGACCAGCTCATATACGCCGGGCAGGATCTTCAGCTCGCAGCCGGTCTCCTTGCAGATGTCCAGAATGTCTCTGCGCTGGGTGGGGCTGGAGCTGGGGATGGCCAGGAAAATCTTTTCGATCTTGTACTTTTCCGCATTAAGCAGAATGTCATCCCTGCCGCCGACAATGGGCACACCGTCGATGTAGCGGCCCCATTTATTGCTGTTGTCGTCGATGATGCACATTACGCGGTCGCTGATCTTGTCAGTTTCGTGCAGATCGCGCAGGATCATCTGACCGGCGGAGCCGGCACCGATCAGCATAACGCGGCTTGCGGCAGCGTTCAGCATCGTTTTTGCCCGCTTGCCCCGCTCCAGCAGGATGAACCGGTAGCCAAAGCGCACAGCCAGCGTGAGAAGGAACTGGATCACGATGCCCAAAATGTAATATGTAATGGGCATTCTTTCAAACAGCAGGGTGATACCGAGGATGTGGAAGATACCTAAAATCAAAGAGCTGATAGCGATCCGCTCCAGCTCAACATAGCTGGCAAAGCGCCACATACTCTGGTAAAGATGTGCCCGCCAGAATACCAGAATGCTGACGGCGGCATAGATGGGCGCGAATTTCAGCCAGGCCAGCATATATTCCCAATGGATCATAGAAAAACGGCAGTCATAGCGCAGCCAAAGCGCAAGAAAATATGACCCCGTAACAACAGTCAGGTCATATAAGATCAGGAAAACAGCAATCAGTTGCCAATGCTCAAAGAGCCGTGCTGCTTTTTTGTTGGGTGTCCGGGGGGCGGCGAATGTTTGCTTTTTCATCTTTCGTCTCTCCTGCAATTAAAGATTAGTGAAACTGCGCAAGGGCGCAGATACGGATTATATTCAATCAAAATACAGTATAACACATTATAATATATATTTCAATTGGAATTTTCAAAATCCTGCTCCTATGATACAAAAAACGGCAGGATAATTTTGTCGAAAACAGGCAAGCAGGGGGAATCCGGGAGGAATTGGGGCACTGAAGCGAGAACAGGGGAAGATAATATATATGCCAAAGCGTTCCGCAAGCATCTTTTGTAGAGAAAAAGATAAACTTTCTGGTGGTTTTGCTAAAAAATAGTATTGTAATTCCCTGTGCTTATGTGCTATACTTACGATGTATCGAAATATGCTCGAGGGGTATACCCTCGGGAAATATGATAAGGAGGATACCCCATGAAGAAGTTCAATCGTATTGTATCTCTTCTGCTGGTCCTGTGCATGGTTTTGTCCATTGTACCGGCCCTGAGCCTCGCAAGAGCGGCAGATGCGGATGCAGATCTGTGGGTCGATCCCGTTAACGGCAATGACGCCAATGACGGTACCACAGAGGCAACAGCGCTGAAGACCATTAATGCCGCCAAGACCAAGGCTGCAGAATTGAGTGCAAACGGCGATGTCGTTGTCATCCTGAAGGGTGGCACATATGACGCAACCGAGACCATTACATTCGGCGAAGCTGAGTCCGGCAAGAATGGCAACACCATTACATACCGCGCCGCCTCCGGCGAGACCGCTCTGATTTCCGGCGGTACTGAGATCGAGGGCTGGACCCTGCATGACGCAAATCATAATATTTATGTGGCAGACATCCCCGAAGGCGCAGAGCTGATCCGTCAGTTCTATGTCAACGGTGAGCCTCAGCCCATGGCTTCCACGGAGCTGACCCCCACCGGTTTGAACGTCTTCTCCTCCACCGGCTACAGATCCGGCGTTATCTCCAGCGCAGATAACACCCATTATCTGACTGTCGATCTGGGTGAGGGCAAGCTGGTTTCCAGCGTTACCCTGTATGGTGACTACGAGGCTTCTGCCACCACCGGTAAGGCAATGGGCTTCCCCAAGGACTTTACCATCCAGACCTCTCCCGATGGCTATACCTGGACAACCCAGGTAACTGAGACTGATTTCTCCGCTCCCGGTGCACTGGGTGGCGTAGAGTTCAATTTCAGCAGCACAGCAGCCCGTTATGTCAAGATCGAGGCTACCGAG
>JAFQRK010000075.1 GCA_017410075.1 Oscillospiraceae bacterium
GAGAGCCGGAAGAACGAGATGATCAACAATTTCCTGAAGCCCGGTCTGCAGGATCTGTGCGTTTCCCGTTCCAGCTTCACCTGGGGCGTGCCTCTGGACTTTGCCCCCGGCCATGTCAGCTATGTTTGGCTGGATGCGCTGAGCAACTATATCACCTTCTGCGGCTATGATCCCGACGGCAACCACGACGAGCACTACAAGAAGTTCTGGCCTGCTGACCTGCACCTGATCGGCAAGGACATCGTCCGTTTCCACACCATTTACTGGCCCATCTTCCTGATGAGTATGGGCGAGGAGCTGCCCAAGCAGGTATTCGGCCACCCCTGGCTGCTGGTCAAGGGCGATAAGATGTCCAAGAGTCTGGGCAATGTGATCTATGCCGACGATTTGGTGGAGCTGTTTGGCGTTGACGCTGTGCGTTACTTTGTGCTGCACGAGATTCCCTTCGCAGCCGACGGCATTATGACCTACGAGCTGATCATTGAGCGTGTCAACGCGGAGCTGGCGAATATTCTGGGCAATCTGGTCAACCGTACCGTGGCTATGAACAACAAGTATTTCGGCGGCGAAATCAAGTCTGCCGACTTTACCGATGCTTTGGACGAAGATCTGAAGGCTGTTGCGCTGGCAATGCCCGGCAAGGTAGCTGCCAAGATGGACGAGCTGAAGGTTGCCGACGCCATCGACGAAATTTTTGTGCTGCTGCGCCGCGCCAACAAGTATATCGACGAGACCGCGCCCTGGGCGCTGGCCAAGGACGAAGCAAACCACGGCAGACTGGGCACTGTGCTGTATAATCTCTTAGAGTCCATCCGCTTTGCCGCTATCGCCCTGGAGTCTTTCCTGCCGGATACCGCCAAGCGGATTTTGGAGCAGCTCAATGTGGAAAACGGCGGTTTGGAGAGCCTGAATACCTTTGGCGCATTGCCCGTTGGCGGCAAGGTAGGTGCAGGCGAAATTCTGTTTGCCCGTCTTGATCCTCTCAAGAAGATGGAAGAGATCAACGCCTTCAACGAAGCCAAAGCAAAGGCTGCGCTGCCTCCGCTGGAGATCGAGCCCTATGCCGAAGAAACCGTAGATTTCGACACCTTCTGCAAGTCCGATTTCCGGGCTGTAAAGGTCAAGGATTGCCAGAGCGTGAAGAAGAGCGACAAGCTGCTGTGTTTCACTCTTGACGACGGCACCGGCACAGATCGCCAGATCCTTTCCGGCATCGCCAGGTACTATAAGCCGGAGGAGCTGATCGGCAAGACGCTGGTGGCTATCACCAATCTGCCGCCCAGAAAGATGATGGGTCGGGAGTCCTGCGGTATGCTGCTGAGCGCCATCCACACCGAGAAGGGTGAGGAAGTGCTGAATCTGATTATGGTCAGCGATTCCATCCCCGCCGGCGCAAAGCTGTGCTGATTTAACAAAAAACCCCCGGGGTGCAGCCGCGCCCCGGGGATTTGCAGATTTATGATGCCGTTTTGTAGGGGCGAGCATCGCTCGTCCGCCTGTATGAAATTACTCTGCAACAACGGACCGCCACTGGCCGCCCCTACAATTTGTAAACTTTTTTGCAAAAACCTTGCGTTCTGCCGGGCCTGGTGGTAAAATTAACCTTAGTTTTTTGCATTCCTAAGCAAGGAGTTGACTATATGATAAGAAAGCTTGCCCGGTCTGTCCGGGAATACAAATGGGCGGCGCTCTTAAGCCCCATCTGTATGGTGGGCGAGGTGACGATGGAGATCCTGATTCCCCTGGTCATCGCGGATATGATCCGCTTCGGCATTGAGCCCGGCATTATGTCCGAAGTTTGGCGCTACGGGGGTAAGCTGGCGCTGTTTGCGCTGTGCAGCCTGACCTTCGGCGTGGCATCTGCATTTTTCGCTTCCTACGCCAGCACCGGTTTTGCCCGGAATCTAAGGCACGATATGTTCCACAAGGTCCAGACCTACGACTTTGGCAACATCGACAAATTTTCATCCTCTTCCATCGTGACCCGCCTGACCTCCGATGTGGCCACCCTGCAGATGACCTTCCAGATGTCCATCCGGATGATCTTCCGCACCCCGGTGATGCTGGTGATGGCGCTGGTGATGGCGTTCCGCATCAGCCCCAGAATGAGCATTATTTACTGCGTGATTCTGCCGTTGCTGGCATTTGGTCTGTTTAGTCTGATCGGTGTCGTACATCCCATTTTTGAGCGGGTGTTTAAAACCTATGACAAGCTGAATAATGTGGTGCAGGAAAATATCCACGGCATCCGCGTTGTCAAGTCCTTCGTCCGCAAGGAAAAGGAAATCGACAAGTTCCAGGGTACTTCCGATACGATTTATAAGGATTTTGTCAAAGCCGAGCGCATTTTGGCCTTTAACAGCCCCATGATGCAGCTGGCGGTGTACTCCTGCATCATTCTCATCTCCTATTTTGGTGCCCGTTTGGTGGTTGGCAGTGAGCTGGATGTGGCAGGCCTGACCGCGCTGTTTACCTACACCGGCCAAATCTTAGGCGGCCTGATGATGATGAGTATGGTATTCGTCATGTACACCATGAGCCGCGCGCCTATGCGCCGTGCTTATGAGATTCTTTTGGAAGAACCTGCCCTGAAAAATCCGGAAAACCCCGTAACAGAAGTAAAAGACGGCTCTATTGAGTTCCAAAATGTTTGCTTCCGCTACTCCGAAAAGGCCGGCAAAAACGCGCTGGACAGCGTCAATATCCGCATCGAGCCCGGCCAGACCGTGGGCATCATCGGCGGTACCGGCTCCAGCAAATCCACCCTGGTGCAGCTGATCCCCCGTCTTTACGATGTGACCGAGGGCAGCCTGAAGGTGGGCGGCGTGGATGTCCGGGATTACGATATCCATACCTTACGAAATGCCGTTTCCATGGTGCTGCAGAAGAACACCCTGTTCTCCGGCACCATTAAAGACAATCTGCGCTGGGGCAATCCCAACGCCACCGATGAAGAGATGGCGCACGCCTGCCGTTTGGCCTGCGCCCACGATTTTATTTCCGCATTCCCCGATGGCTATGATACCCATATTGAGCAGGGTGGTACCAATGTTTCCGGTGGCCAGAAGCAGCGGCTTTGCATCGCAAGAGCCTTGCTGAAAAAGCCGAAAATTCTGATTCTGGACGACTCCACCTCTGCCGTGGATACCCGGACGGATGCGCTGATCCGCCAGGCTTTCCGGGAGGAGATCCCCGACACTACCAAGCTGATCATCGCCCA
>JAFQRK010000076.1 GCA_017410075.1 Oscillospiraceae bacterium
GGCGTCGGCCCCGATCTGTTTGAAGAAGAAAACTAATTAACATTTTGGAGGAAAATATTATGAAGAAGTTTGTTTGCCCCGTTTGCGGTTATGTCCACGAAGCAGAGGTGATGCCCGAGGGCTTTATCTGCCCCGTATGTAAGGTTCCCGGCTCCAAGTTCAAGGTCATGGAGACCAATAAGCTGGCTGCCGAGCATGAGTACGGCATCTATGAGAAGACCGTTAAGAACAACCCCGACATCAGCGAAGAGGACAAGAAGTTTATCTTTGAGCAGCTGATGGCCAACTTCACCGGCGAGTGCAGCGAGGTGGGCATGTATCTGTGCATGGCTCGCATCGCACACCGCGAGGGCTATCCCGAGATCGGTCTGTACTGGGAAAAGGCTGCTTACGAAGAGGCTGAGCACGCTGCCAAGTTTGCAGAGCTGCTGGGCGCTGACCTGGAGCCCAATATGAAGGCTACCACCAAGGACAATCTGGCATGGCGCGTTGACTGCGAGTTCGGCGCAACCGCCGGCAAGTTCGACCTGGCTGCCTGCGCCAAGAAGAACGGCCTGGATGCCATCCACGACACCGTCCATGAGATGGCCCGCGACGAGGCGCGTCACGGCAAGGCGCTGCAGGGTCTGCTGGAGAGATATTTTAAGTAATCGACAGTACCTTGTCTCCCTCTTTGAGGGAGTTGGCACGGCACAAGCCGTGACGGTGGGAGTTTAACTCCCCCAGTCAAAAATCAAAGATTTTTGCCAGCCCCCTCTGTGAGGGGGCCGAGGTTTTATATTGGAGGTTTTTATGGAACTGAAAGACGGATTGATTCCCGTGGTGCGGGCGCAGAAGGACTGCGTGGTGTACTGCCCCATCTGTCACAAGACCTTAGAAGTCAAGGCAGGACAGGTGATTCCCCGCTGCTGCGGAAAGCTAATGAAAGAAATGTAAAAGCCGGAGGCATTTGCCTCCGGTTTTTTCTCTCCAGGGGAGCAGGGGCGGATGTGGGCATCCGCTCCTACCGCGACCCTCCGCCAACCGCCGCACCTGTCATCCTGAGCGAAGGCGAAGCCGTAGCCGAAGGATCTTCACACTTATTACCTGCGGCAGATTCCTCCCCTCACTTATGCGCGGTCGGAATGACAAACGGGACGGGAAACCCGTCCCCTGCGGTAACCCTTTGGTATGTCTGTATAGGCGACCCTCGCTGTCGCCAACAGGTCCTTCCCCCGATGCTTTTTGTCCTTGCTATTTAGGTGGCGGTATGCTATGATGAACAAAAATGGAGTACTATGCACATTTGCATTTGTGCAGGAAGGGGGAAGGAAGATGGATGAACTGAAGCGCTATGCCAAGAAGCTGGTCATTCGCACGCTGCTGCTCCCTTTGCGGCTGCTGCCGGTTAAGAAAAACCGGGTTTTCCTTATCAACAACCTTTCTCACAAATTTGCAGGCAATCCCAAATATGTGGCCGAGCATTTGATGGAAAACTACGGTGACAGGCTGGAGATCGTGATCTCCGTCCGGGAGCCGGAAAAGTATGACCATCTGCGCAAGCGCGGCTTCAAAGTTGTGAAGTTCAATTCCTGGCAGTATTTTGTCAATGCCATGACCTGCCGGGTCTTTCTGACCAACTCCGGCGGATATTCCTATCTGCCTATGGGTAGGAAGCAGTATGTGATCAATACCTGGCACGGCGGCGCAGCTTATAAAAAGTGCGGAACGGATATGTACAGCAACAGTCCTGTCTTCCGGGCCGACCTGAAGCTGCAGGCAAAGCAGACCAATGCGTTTTTGTCCACCTGCACCCGGTTTACCGAGGAATTTTCCCGGGCGCTGATCATCCCGAAGGAACGCTTCTGGGAGATCGGTATGCCAAGAAACGACAGTATGCTTCGGCCGGATGAAACGCTGCGGCAGGAAGTGCGCAGGAAGATCGGACTGCAGGAGGATGAGAAGCTGATCCTCTTTGCACCCACCTACCGCAAGGTGGACGACAATTATTTCCGGGATTCCGTTGCTATCAACTACGGTCTGGACAAGGAACGGGCGGTAAAGGCGATGCAGCAGCGCTTTGGTGGAAAATGGCGGTTTGCGGTGCGGTATCATCCCAATGTGGTCAACCGTCAGGATATGTGTGACGCCGATGTGCTGGATCTGACGGATTATGAGGATATGCAGGAGCTTTTATTGGCGGCGGATGCGATGATCAACGATTTTTCCTCGTCGCTGTGGGACTATATGCTGACCGGCAAGCCCTGTTTTATCTTTGCAGAGGATCTGGAGCATTATGTGGCTACCACCGAGGTCTACACGCCGGTGTCCCAGTGGCCGTATCCCCAGGCGGTCAGCAATGATCAGCTGGAGAAAAATATTTTGGAGTTCAGTGAAGAAAAATATGCTGAGGATTGCCGGTGCCATTATCAGGCTCTGGGCGGCCGGGAAACCGGCGATGCCACCGGGCAGGTTTGCCGGAGGATCTGTCAGCTTTGCACGGAATAAGAAAGAGAAAGGAAAGAGAAAGATGATTTTTGGAGCGATCTTGGCAGGCGGTACCGGTACACGGATGAACCTTTCCAGTATGCCCAAGCAGTTTTTGCCGCTGGGCGATAAGCCGATCATTATCCATACTGTGGCACGCTATCTGATGAACAAGCGGATCGATGCGGTGGTGCTGGGAGTCCACGCCGATTGGGTGGAATATACCAACGAGCTGCTGGAGCAGTATTTGCCGGAGGGAAAGGCCCGGGTGAAGGTCATCACCGGCGGTGCTGACCGGACGGAAACCATGCTGCGGCTGCTGAACGCCATTGAGGAGGAATACGGTGCCTCTGATGAACACATCGTGCTGACCCACGACGGCGTGCGCCCGTTCTTTACCCAGCGGATGCTGGAGGAGAATATTGACGCCGTTTACGAGTACGGTGCGGTCAATACGGTTTCGCCGGCCATTGATACCATTGTGGTGTCCGATGACGGCAAGCTGATCAGCAATGTTCCGGATCGGACCACGATGTTCCTGGGACAGTGTCCCCAGACCTTCCGGGTCAGCCAGCTGAAGGCGGTCTACAATTCCCTGACAGAGGAAGAACGAAAGACGCTGACCGAAGCGACCAAGATCTATATGATGCGCGGTCTGCCGGTATATCTGGTGCAGGGCGCGGTGTCGAACATTAAGATCACCACCCCGGCAGACTACAAGATGGCGCAGGCCATTGCCGAGGATTTTGCGGACTAAAAAACCATAACGAAATGAAAAGGAGGGGAAGCCCGTGCATATCGCATACTGCAGTTTGCTGCTGCCGGAAGAAAAACGGATCGCGGAACGCGCAAAAAAGCGATTGCCCGGTATTTCCCTCCATAAGTTTACCTCGGCCATCCTGCAGGGGCTGGATGAAAATCTGGACGGATGTGTGGATGTGTTTAACATCATCAACACCCGAAACTATCCCGATTTTCCCCAGCTGATCTTTAAAACGGAAAAATGGAGCCACAAAGAGGGTGCAAATGACTGGCATATCGGTTATTTGAATCTTTTTGGCATTAAGTATATCACCCAGGCGCAGGGGCTTTACAGAAAGCTGTGCAGATGGGTCGAATCCAAAGCGGATGCGCAGTGTCTGATCTGCGTGCATCATATTTATTTTCCGGCTATGTATGCCGCCACCAGGGTAAAGAAGAAGTACGGCGACCGGGTAAAGCTGTGCCTGATTACCGGAGATATGAACGGTCAGTACGGACTGGCGGCGCAGTCCGGCAACGGCCTGAAGCAAAAACTCACGCTGCGGCTGGAGAAATGGGTGGATCAGCTGGCCACCGGATTTGATTGCTTTGTATTTGCCACAGAGCATATGGCGCAGGCCTTCGGCGTGGCAGAGAAGCCCTATACGGTGGTGGAATGCGCCTATGCAGAATCTGCCGGCTATTCATCTTTGGAGGACACCTCCCGGGAGGACGAGAAGATCATTTTCTATGCCGGCGCGCTGCGGGAAGAATATGGGATCCCCCATTTGCTGCAGGCATTTTCCATGATCGAAGGGGAAAATTACCGGCTGTGGCTGGCCGGCGGCGGCAATGCGGAGCATATTGTGGCGGAATTTGCGCAGAAGGATCCCCGGATCGAATATTTGGGATTTATTCCGCCCAGGGAAGTGGATCTGCGGCAAAAACGCGCCACGGTGCTGGTCAGCGCCAGGACATCGGAGCATACTTTTGTAAAATACAGCTTTCCCAGCAAGACGATGGAAGGTCTGGCCTCGGGAAAGCCCTATATTGCCCACAGACTGCCCTGCGATCCGCAGGAGTATGCAGACTACATTCTCTACGCCGAGGAAAGCGATGAGGCGCTGCGGGACAAAATGGTACAGATCTGCCAATTGCCCAGAGAAGAACGGGATGCCATCAGCCAAAAGGCAAGGGCGTTCGTTCTGCGGGAGAAGAATCCCGGGATCATGAGCAAGCGGATCGTTGATATGTGGAAGCAGGTCTTGGACTGCGGAGAGGAGTGCGTATGAAAAAGCTGCAGAGCAAACTGTTCTTTTTGTTCTATGTCTATCTGGGCATTCTGGTGACCCTGCGGTCTACTTATGTGATGGAGGTCATCCCCATCTCCCTGACGCTGTCCAGGATCCTTACGGTGGCGGTATATCTGCCCTTCGTGCTGGCGGTGGGGTATAAGCTGTTTACAGATGCGGCCAACACAAAGCGGGCGTTTAAAAAGGTCAGCAACTGGATCTTCTACGGGTTTGCCATCTATTATCTGGTGCTGTGCGTCTATCGCTATGCCAATGAGATGGAAGTGAAGGAGAACCTTTACTACTCTATTATTTTCTTTGGATCCATCGCCATTTTTATGCTGCTGCAGGATGGCAAGCTGAAGCTGGCGAAGCAGGGGCTGGAGAAAAGTCTTGTGTGGACCGCGGTGTTTTTCATTGCCTATCGGCTAGCGTATGTGCTGATCGGTGCCCACTTCTTCGAAAGATCTCCGATCAATGTGAATCTCAGCACCGGTGTGCTGGCGCTGCTGCTGCCCTTCCTGGGCAATGCCCTTACCGCGCCGGAGCTTGGCAAGAAGAAAATCGCCCTGCTGTGGAGCGTAGTGGTCGCAAGCATTGCGGTGATCGCCACCACCGGCGCCCGTGCTCTGTTTTTGCTGACGATGGTCAATGTGGCTGCGATGCTGATCATTGTGCTGATCCGGCGCAAGGGTGTGCTGAGAATGGTCACAGCCGTTGCGGCAGGTGTGATGATCGTGGTGTCTCTGGCGCTGCTGAATGTGGGCGAGGTGCGCTACAATGTTTACCGGCAGACAGGCATTGATTTTGATGCGATCCGCAATACCTTTGAGATAAAAAAGCCTACGCAGACTGCCGCGGCAACAACACCTTCTGCCGTGCCGACAGAAGCACCTGCCCAAGCGCCCACGGAACCTGTGCAAACGGTTATACAGGTGTCTGCTGTGACGCAGCAGCCCGCTACCAATCCTCCCATCGGGCAGAGCCCGGAGCAGGATAAGGAGGCGGCCCAGGAGCAGATCTATTACAGCGACCGGATGCGCAGGCATCTTGTGCAGTTCGGCATTAAAAAAGCAAAGGAAAACCTGTGGTTCGGCAACGGCGATGTGCTGTACTGGTACCAGATCACAGAAAAATACGGCTTTATGCAGTCGGCACACAATTTCCTGGTGGAGGGAATCATCTGCTACGGCATTGTCGGCATGGTTATGATCGCCGCGCTGTTCATTTCTCTGCTGGCGGAGGCAAAGCTGTTTGCCAGGATCGCTTTACGGCGGTGGAATTACACCGCGGCGCTGGGGCTGACGGCGCTGTTCTATTTCGCGTTCGGCTTCGTGCAGCCTACGGTTTTTGATATGTTCATCTGTCCGCTGTTTGTTCTGGCGGTGACGGCCTGCCTCAACGGTCTTAAGGAAGGGCAGTAGGGAAGAGAGGATCATATATGTCCCAAACCAGAAGTAAATACAGTCTGCTGAATGCGGTCACGGCGATGGCGATGACGCTGGTCAACGGTTTGATGGGCATTGTGGTCACAAAGATGGTGATCGAGGCCTTCGGCTCGGATTTTAACGGACTGAACGCAACTGCCAATCAGATCGTCAATGTGCTGCTGATTTTGGAGGGCGGTTTTACCCTGGCGTCCAATGTGGCGCTGTTTACGCCGTTGACCCGGGCGGATTATGCTGCGGTAAACGGCATTCTGGCAGCCACAAGGAGCAAATTCCGGAGGATCGGACTGCTGTTTCTGGGTGCAGGCGTCCTGGTGGCGGCAGGATATGCATTGGCTGCCAACAGCGCATTGCCCCGGGGCTTTATCGCCACGGTGATCATGATGACGGTGATCCCCGGCGCCTTCAATCTGTTTTATGCAACCACCTACCGTGTGCTTTTACAGACCCAGCAGCGGGAATTCGTGATCAATCTGATCTCCATTGCCACGCTGGGGCTTGGCCATACGGTCAACATCGTGATGATCCGTCTGGGCGGACCGATGTGGGCGGTGCGGTTTATTACAATGACCTTTGCGCTGATCAACAGTCTGCTGATCGCCGGATTTGTTAAAAAGAGGACGCCGTATCTGGACTGCAGGCAAGCGCCGACACCGGAGAAGATCAAGGGAACCAATGATGTGATGATCCAGAAGATCACCGGCGTGATCTACAATTCTGCGCCCATCGTGTTTTTGTCCGTTTCTCCCAGCGGCGGCACAGTTCTTGCCAGCGTCTATGCGGTGTATAACAATATTTTTCTGATGCTGAAAAGTTTGCTGCACAGCGTGATCGACGCACCGCGGCTCAGCTTCGGTCAGCTGATGACAGAAAAAGAGAAAAAGGATATTTGGCCTACCTTTGCCCAGTATGAATATGCGGCATTTTTGGCGATATTTGTGCTGCTGACTACCTGCAGCGTGCTGATCCTGCCCTTTATCGGGCTGTATACCAATGGGATCACAGATGCCAATTACTACGACGGCAGGATCGCGCTGCTGATGACGGCTATCGCTGCGCTGGAGCTGCTGCATATCCCCAGCGGACACATTATCAATATGGCAGGAGAGTTTAAGATCAGCCGCAACATCCAGGTCATTGCCTGCATCACTTTGGTGGCGGGTCTGGCAGTGGGCGGCAGTATTTGGGGCGTGTACGGAATGCTGGTGTCCGTTCTGACGGTGGCGGCGCTGCTGTGTGTGCTGGAAATGGGTTACATCCACACCCGCTTTTTCGGAAGAAAGCTGGGGCAGCTGGCAAGGCTGCTGATCCCGTTAACGGCGGCAGGCGTGGGCGTCTCGTTTTTGGAGATGCAACTGCCGCTGGAGCTGACCGGCTATCTGAAATTCGGTGTTTGGGGCGTGCTGCTTGTGCTTGTCAATGCGGCGGCGGCGCTGGCGGTTTCCGCGGTGTTTAACCGGCAGCAGATCCGGGGGTTGATCCGCAAGCTGCGCCATTTGCTGCGCAAATCATAAGAATCTCAAAACCTCCGGAGAATTCTCCGGAGGTTTTTTGCGGAAATATTCGCAAAGGCCGGAAACAGGTGTGAATAAAAGGAAATTATCGTTGACAAAATTGACAGCTTGTGCTATGATTTCTGGTGGATGTGTAGGTGTCTCTTGCGGCTGATCTGTGATTCAAACCGCTTAGGTTGGGGTTACAGATTAGCTACACGGGATAACATACATATTACTTTTCAAAAAACAAGGAAGGAAAGAAAAATGAAAAAGCTTTTCGCAATCCTGCTGTGCGCTGCTCTGATGCTGACTGTCGTTGCTTGCGCACCCGCAACCAACACCCCCGCTGAGACCACCGGCTCCACCGAGCCCACCAAGACCGAGGCTACCTACAAGCTGGGCATGGGCATTGTTGTCAACACCGACAGCTCCAAGACCGGCAATGCTCAGGTCGACGCTACTGTCGCTACCGTCGTTACCGACGCTGACGGCAAGATCGTCCTGTGCCGCATTGATGTTGCTCAGAACAAGATGAATGTTGCTGACGGCGTTGTTGACACCGCTGCTACCTTCAAGACCAAGATGGAGCTGGGCAAGGACTACGGCATGGAAGGCAAGGTCGACAATGACGGCAATGGCGTCATGAAGGAGTGGGACGAGCAGGCTAAGGCTTTCGAGGCCTATGTTGTTGGCAAGACCGCTGCTGAGGTCAACTCCATCGAGCTGCAGGAGGCTAACGGCCACCAGATCGCTGTTGACTCCGCTCTGCTGGACGCTGGCTGCTCCATGCAGATCACTGACTTTATGGCTGCTGTTGTCAAGGCTTGCAACGATGAGCAGGGCATGACCTTCAAGACCGCTGAGACCTTCACTCTGGGCGTTGCTGCTACCACCACCGCTGCAGAGTCCACCGCTGCTACCGCTGACGCTGACGGCACTGTCAAGATGTACACCGATTTCGCCGCTTCCGTTGTTGTTGACGGCAAGATCGTTGCTTCTCTGAACGACGCTATCCAGCCCAACATCGCTATCAACACCCTGGGCGAGATCGTTTCCGCTGAGTTCAAGGGCACCAAGCGTGAGCTGAAGGAAGGCTACAACATGGCTGCTTACGGCCAGAGCATGGACTGGAACGGCGACGGCAAGGTTCTGGAGTGGTACCTGCAGTCCGCAGAGTTCTCCAAGTTCGTTGTTGGCAAGACCGCTGCTGAGGTTGCTGCTATGGCTACCAAGGAAGTTGAAGGCGCAGGCTACATCATCTCCGCTGATGACGCTCTGCTGACCGCTGGCTGCACCATCCAGATCACCAGCATGAAGACTGTTGTTGCACAGTCTGCTACCAACGCTCGCTAATTCTATAATTTTTTGGGAGTAATTGGATTGAAATTTTTCAAACTTTTACTTTCCCTGATCGTGATTTTAGGGCTTCTCGCCATTTTGGCGGGTTGCCCTAAAATTGCCGATAAGGCTGTTTCCGTAGAGCCCAAGGGAATGGTATATTTTAACTTTTTCGACACCGTTTCGTACATTTACAGCTATGCAGGGGACGCTCAGGAGGACTTTGAGACCCATTGCAAGGGTGCTTCCGACATCTTGCTGGAATATCACAACCTGTTTGACATTTACTACGAGCATACCGGTGTGGTGAATTTGCGGACGCTGAATCTCAATGCCGGCGGCGAAGCAATGAAAGTGGATGAAAAGCTCATTGATTTTCTGCTGTACGCCAAAAAGCTTTATGAGGTTACCGGCGGCGAAATGAATATTATGATGGGCTCGGTGCTTTCTCTGTGGCACGACTGCAGAGAGCAGGCAGGGGAAGATCCTGCCCAGGCACGCATTCCTACGGAAGACGAACTCAGCGAAGCCCGTCTGCACACGGACATCTCCTTGCTGGAGATCGACGAAGAAAACTGCACGGTTCGCATTGCAGATCCCAAGGCATCCATTGATGTGGGTGCGCTGGGCAAGGGTTATGCCACCGAAAAGGCGGCACAGTACCTCAGATCCGTTGGTGCAGAGCACTATGTTCTGAACATCGGCGGCAATATCCGCATCATTGGACACAAGGTTGACGGCACGGGCTGGGCAACGGGTATTAAAGACCCCAATGATCCGGAAAGCTATATCAAGACCATCACACTGGCAGACACCTCTTGTGTCACATCCGGTAATTATGAGCGCTATTTCACGGTTGGCGGTCAGCGGTACCATCACATTATCGACAAGGATACCCTGATGCCTTCGGCCCATTTTGCGGCGGTTACCGTGATCACACCGGACAGCGGTCTGGCGGACGCGCTTTCCACCGCCCTGTTTGCGATGAGCTATGAGGACGGCTTGAAAATCGTGGAAAGTTTAGGCAATGTGGATGTCATCTGGATCACGGAGGACGGCACACAGTACACCACCGCCGGATTTGACAAACTGGTCAAAAACTGACTATCTGACTTTGGAAAACCTTAATTATGTCATTCCGACCGAGCTTTCGCGAGGGGAGGAATCCTCGCACCCAATAGTCGCAGTAGCTCCCTCGACTCCATTTCATTCCGCTCGGGATGACAAAGTTATTTGATGATATAAAAATGAAAATATAAACAAAATGGGAGGAAAAAGGTTTTGAGAAAAGAGATTTCATCCTTGCATGTGCCCCACAACAAGCACACCGCAGCATGTGAGCCCCAGCGCATTGCCATTCCGGCAGAAGTCATTTTGCCTATGAATATGCACTCCGGTCACGATGCTGAGCCCATCGTCAGCGTGGGCGACTATGTGAAGGTCGGCCAGCTGATCGCAAGAGAAGAGGGTAGATTCTCCTCTCCTGTTCACGCAACTGTTTCCGGTACGGTAGCTGAGATCGCCACTATGCCCACTGCCAACGGCAAGGGCACGACTTTCATCCGCATTGAAAGCGACGGCAAGATGGAGGTTTCCGAGACCGTCAAGAAGCCCGAGATCACCGATTGCGCCAGCTTCCTGCAGGCTGTCCGTGACGGCGGTATCGTAGGTCTGGGCGGCGCGGCTTTCCCCACCTGGGCAAAGTTCAACGAAGCGACCAACCCCGACTATAAGGTGGACACCGTTCTGATCAACGCCGCAGAGTGTGAGCCCTACATCACCAGCGACCACAGAATGATGCTGGAGCATCCCAATTGGATCGCTGACGGCATTGAGTATCTGCGTACTTATATGAACGAGTACCTGGGCAACGCCACCTTCAAGATCTGCATTGAGACCAACAAGGCCGATGCCATCGAAGTCCTGGAAAAGACCTTTGCCGATAAGGATTATGTGGTCATCCACAAGCTGAAGACCATCTATCCCCAGGGCGCAAAGCAGGTTATGCTGTACAACGCAACCGGCCGTGTTGCTGTTGCAGGCCGCCGCTTTCCCTCCTTCGGCGCACTGATCATCAATGTTTCCTCTCTGGCTTTGATGGCAAACTACCTGAACACCGGTATGCCTCTGGTTGAGAGAATCGTTACTGTGGACGGCCCTGCTGTTACACAGCCTATGAATCTGATCGCTCCCATCGGCACCCGCATCAGCGAACTGCTGAAGGTCACCGGCCTGAAGGCTGAGCCCGGCAAGGTCGTTGTGGGCGGCCCGATGAACGGCACCGCTATTTACAGCGTGGACGATCCTATGGTCAAGGTTTCCAACGCTGTTCTGGTGTTCGACGAGAAGACTGCTGTTCTGAAGGAAGCTTCCGCTTGTATCAACTGCGGCCGCTGTATGGAGAAGTGCCCCGTCCGGATCTCTGTTGCTGAGGTCGACCGTGCAATGAAAATCAAGGATGCAGACGCCAAGGCTCAGGCTCTGATCGACTCCGGCGTTCGCCAGTGTGTTGACTGCGCTTGCTGCTCTTATGTCTGTCCTGCAAGCCGTCCTCTTCTGCAGATCAACTGGGAAGCCAAGGCATTCCTGAAGAAGTATGCTGCAGAGCAGAAAGAAAAGAAGGAGGCAAATATCAATGGCTAAGTTACATATCTCCTCCACACCTCATATTCACCAGAAGGACTCCTACACCAGCAAGATTATGCTGGATGTGGCCATCGCCCTGCTGCCTGCAACCGCAGTTGGCATCGTTTTCTTCGGTCTGAGCGCACTGTGGGTGGTGCTGACCTGCGTGGCCAGCGCTGTGATCGCAGAAGCGATCTTCAACCTCTGCGTGGGCAAGAAGCAGACTGTGGGTGACTTCTCCGCGGTGGTTACCGGCCTGCTGCTGGGTCTGAACCTGAGCATCAATGTGCCTCTGTGGCAGTGTGCTGTGGGTTCCGTGTTCGCCATCGTTGTTGTCAAGGGCTTCTTTGGCGGCCTGGGCAAGAACATCGTTAACCCTGCCATCGCAGCCCGTGTATTTATGCTGCTGACCTTCGGCGCTGTAGGCGCTGCTGTTCAGATCGCACCGCTGTTCGATCTGGGCTTCCTGGGACAGGCTGTTGCCGCTCCCGAGCTGATTGCCGGCGCAACACCTCTGGCCGCTCTGAATCAGGGCGCCGGCACAGAGGGTACACTCTCCGTGCTGCAGCTGCTGGTTGGCGCACACGGCGGCACCATCGGCGAGACCTGCGGCATCGCGCTGCTGCTGGGCTATGCCTATCTGGTAGCCCGTAAGGTCATCAAGTGGTATGTTCCTGCTGCATATATCGCAACCGTGTTTGCCTGCTACTTCTGCTTCGGCGGTTTCAATGCCACCTTTGCTTTGCAGCATGTGCTGGCCGGCGGTGTGCTGCTGGGCGCCATCTTTATGGCAACGGACTATGTTACCACTCCCAACACCGGCTCCGGCCGTGTGATCTTCTGCGTTGGCGCCGGTCTGCTGACCTTCGCTATCCGTAAATTTGGCAGCTTCCCCGAAGGCGTTTCCATCGCCATCCTGACTATGAACCTGCTGACCCCCTTCATCTCCAGCTGGACCAAGAGAAAGACTCTGGGAGGTGTCAAGTAATGAAACTTCTGAAGACATTTGTGATCCTTCTGGTCATCGTTGCCCTGTTTGGTGGCGCAATGTACGGTCTGAATCTGTACACCGGCCCCATCATCGAGAAGAATAACGCCGGCGCTGCCAATGACAAGCTCAACGCAGTAATGCCCGGCGGCACCGGTTACGAAGACATCACCGCAACTCTCTCCGATCTGCCCGCTTCTGTTACCGAGGTTCACAAGGAAACCTCCGGTCTGGGCTATGTGATCCTGTGCACCGCAGAGTCCTCCTACTCTACCGCTCCCATGGAGATCACCCTGGGTGTCAGCGCTGACGGCAAGATCAGCGGCGTAGAGATCACCGCTTACAATGACACGGAAAGCTTCGACTTCCGTGCAAAGGATCCCAACTACCTGACCTCCTACATCGGTCAGGACTCCGCACTGGCAGATGTGGGTCTGGTTGCAGGCTCCACCTTCTCCTCCACCGCATTTAAGAATGCGATCACTGAGGCAATGGGAATTCTGATCGCCAACGATATGATCGCTGCCGGCGTGAAGGGCGATGATCAGATCCTGACCGAGCTGATCGCGACTGTGGCTCCCGGCTTTACCAAGCTGACCGAGGAAGCAGGCATCGGCAACATCCAGAAGATCCTGACTGCTGAAAACGGCACCGGCTTTGCCTACATCGTTAAGTCCGGCGATGCAACTGTTCTGGCCATCGTCAACGCTATGGGCGTTTGCAAGGTCTACAATGTTGAGGGCGCAGATGTGACGGCCGAAAATGACGGCGTCGTCACCGAGGTCACTGCCCACGCAGCTACCAAGCCCAACAAGTTCACCGACGATCTGACTGCCAAGATCGGCAGAATGATGGAAGGCGCAGCCGACATCACGCCCGTTGCTCTGGACACCTTCAACACCGTAGTTTCCGCTGCAAGCTTCACGCTTGACGGCGCAACCTACTATGGCTTCTACGCAAGAAGCATTGGCTTCCATCAGATGGATGTATTCTTCGTCATTGACGAAAACGGCGCCATCACCAAGATGGATGCAAAGCAGTTCATCTTCGACGAAGAGTACTTTATGGCCTTCGGCGGTATGGATGTGGGCGCATATAAGGACGGCTTCGTTGGTATTACCGGCGAAACCTTCACCGGCGACGAGACCATCATCGCTACCGCGACTATGACTTCCAACGCAATGAAGGAAGCCACCCAGGATGCATTCGATGCATTTAACGCACTGAAAGGAGGCGCACAGTAATGAAAAAAGGCACTAAGACTTCTTATCTGCTGAAGGGCACGCCCTCTGCGCTTCTGGTTCTGGGCGCCGGCTTCGTAATGGCCTCCAGCCATGACATCCGCGCAGCGCTGGGTATGGGCGCAGCCGTTCTGGTCGCCCTGCTGCTGAGCTCCATCGTGGTCTCTGCGCTGCACAAGGTGATCCCCGCTTATGTAAAGCTGCCGGCCTATCTTCTGATCATCACCGGCTTCGTTTCCTTGATTTCTATGTTTATGCAGGCACACTTCCCCGAGATCGTGGATATGCTGGGCGTGCATCTGGCAGCGCTGGCTGTCAGCGCGGTGATCTACCGCGACGCAGAGGAAGTGGCTGACCACAACGGTGAAGCGACCTCCATCAAGACTGCGATCGTTACCGGTATTTTCTTTACTGTGGTTATGGTCGCCTGCGCACTGATCCGCGAGATCGTCGGCAACGCCACCCTCTGGGGCAAGCCCATCGCATTTATGCAGGAGTACAAGATCTCCACGATCGCAGGCGTGTTTGGCGGCTACCTGGTGCTGGCTATCGTGATGGCTATCATCAACAAGATCACCAAGCTGCATCACCATCTGGATGAAGAGGAGGAGAACTGATTATGGATATTAAGATGATTCTCGGAATCCTGCTGGCAAGCATTTTCTCCAAAAACTTTGCGCTGATCGAGCGTCTGGGCACCGGCGCTGTGCTGGAAAACGAGCGCTCCTCCAGAAGATCTCTGACCCTGGGTCTGGGCACCACCCTGGTTATGGTGCTGTCCACGCTGATCACCTGGCCTCTGAACAAGTATGTTCTGGAAAAAGTGCCTTATATGCAGACTATGGCCTTTGTTCTGGTTGTGCTGATCGTGGTTGAGATCATTCACCTGATCGCAAAGAACATTCTGGACACCTACTGCAAGGCGAATTTCGTTAAGTTTGCCATCAACGGCGCTGTTTTGGGTCTGTGCATCGAGAACTCCCACGCCGATCTGGTGACTGCTCTGGTTACCAGCGCAGCAATGGGTATCGGCTTTATGCTGACTATGACTGTATACGCAAAGATCAAGAACACGCTGATCGACGAGGAAGCAGTTCCCCCCACTTTCCGTGGCCTGCCCATTGACCTGCTGACCGCAGGCATGATGGTACTGGCTCTGCTGGCGCTGAACTTCAAGTTCTGATGAAGAAAAAAGATTTTATCCTCATTGGCGCCATTGTGGCTGTGATCGCCATTGCTATCCTGGTGCTGACCCTGACAAAAAAGGATGGCGACTATGTGATCGTCCGTGTGGACGGCAATGAGGTGGCGAAATACAGTCTGTCCCAGGATGGGGAGTATTCGCTCAACGGCGGAACGAACATCCTGCGGATCGAAAACGGCAAGGCTTATCTGGTTTCTGCCAACTGCCCGGATCACCTGTGCGTCAAGCAGGGAAAGATCGATCAGAAGGGCGAGACCATCACCTGCCTTCCCAACCGGCTTACCGTTACGGTATACAGCACGCAGGAAGGGGAAGTGGAGCTGGTAAGCTGAACCGAAAGGAAGGAGAAATATTGTGAAAGCGAAGAAAATTGCCTTTTTGGGCTTGGCTATCGCCCTTGCAATGATTCTTTCCTTTGTGGAAAGCCAGATCCCGCCGCTGGCGGCAATGCCCGGCGTAAAGGTGGGCTTGCCCAATCTGGTGATGGTGTTTCTGCTGTACCGGATCGGCTGGAAAGAGACGGTTACTGTCAGCATCATCCGCATTTTTCTGACAAGTCTGCTGTTTGGCAATATGCAGACGCTGACCTTCAGCATCGCCGGCGCGGTGCTGAGTTTGGCCGGTATGATCCTGCTGAAAAGATGGTTTTCCTGCATCACGGTCAGTATTGTGGGCGGTTTGCTGCACAATATCGGCCAGATCGTTGCCGCTTGTTTGTGGACGCAGACAGCGCAGGTCGCGTTTTATCTGCCGGTTTTGCTGGTCAGCGGTACCGTTGCCGGTACGGTGATCGGCCTGGCTTCCGGAATTATCGTGAAGCGGTCGGAAAAATGGCGGCTGTCCTATTAACTGAGATTAGCAAAATTTAAAATAATTATGGAGGCACAGTATGTACAAAATTTTAGAGAAAAAAGCTTTGAACCCCACGGTCGTGCAGCTGCAGATCGAAGCACCCCTCGTGGCAAACAAGGCTCGCCCCGGTCAGTTCATCATCCTGAGAGTAGATGAGGCCGGTGAGCGCATTCCCCTGACTGTTGCAGGTGTCAACCCCGAAACCGGCGCTGTGAAGATCATCTTCCAGATCGTCGGCTCCACCACCGAGAAGCTGTCCCACAAGGAAGAGGGCGACTACATCCAGGACTTCGTTGGTCCTCTGGGAGTTGCTACCCATCTGGACGGCCTGAAGAAGGTCTGCATCGTTGGCGGCGGCGTTGGCTGCGCCATCGCAATGCCCATCGCTGAGGCGCTGCACGAAATGGGCGCTGAGGTCACCAGCATCATCGGCTTCCGCAACAAGGATCTGCTGATCCTGGAGGACGAATTCAAGGCTTGCTCCGACACGCTGCGTGTTATGACCGACGACGGCTCCTACGGCGAGCACGGCAATGTTACTGTGCCTCTGAAGGAAATGCTGGAAAAGGGCGAAAAGTTCGATATGATCATCACCATCGGACCGCTGATCATGATGAAGTTTGTTGTGGCAACTGCCAAGCCCTTTGGCGTGCCCTGCACCGTTTCCATGAACCCCATTATGATCGACGGCACCGGTATGTGCGGTGGCTGCCGCCTGACCCTGAATGTGGACGGCAAGAAGGTCACCAAGTTTGCTTGCGTTGACGGCCCTGACTTCAACGGCTACGAGGTCGACTTTGACGAGGCAATGTCCAGAGGCAGAATGTACTTCGGCTATGAGCGCCATAAGCACGAAGAGACCTGCAACCTGTTTAAGAAGGAGGTACAGTAAAATGGCAAAGGCAAATATGACTCCTACCCGTAATGTAATGCCCACCCAGGATCCCCTGGTGCGTGCACATAACTTTGATGAGGTCGCTCTGGGCTACTCCGAGCAGACCGCCATTGACGAGGCCAACCGCTGCCTGAACTGCAAGACTATGCCTTGTGTTGACGGCTGCCCCGTTAAGATCCATATTCCTGAGTTCATCAGCAAGATCAAGGAAGGCGACTTCGAGGGCGCTTACCAGATCATCAATAAGTCCTCCTCTCTGCCCGCAGTTTGCGGCCGTGTTTGCCCCCAGGAGACTCAGTGTGAGTCCAAGTGTGTTCGCGGCATCAAGGGCGAATCCGTTGGCATTGGCCGTCTGGAGCGCTTTGTTGCTGACTGGCACAACACCTTCTGCACCGAAGAGCCTGTTCGTCCTGAGAGCAATGGCCACAGAGTTGCCATCGTTGGCTCCGGTCCCTCCGGCCTGACTTGCGCCGGCGATCTGGCCAAGAAGGGCTATGAGGTCACCGTTTTCGAAGCTCTGCACACCGCTGGCGGCGTTCTGGTTTACGGCATCCCCGAGTTCCGTCTGCCCAAGGCGATCGTTGCCAAGGAAGTTGACACCCTGAAGAAGCTGGGCGTCAAGGTCGAGACCAACGTGGTTATCGGTAAGACCCTGACCATCGACGAGCTGTTCGGCATGGGCTTTGAGGCTGTGTTCGTTGGCTCCGGCGCTGGCCTGCCCAACTTTATGGGCATCCCCGGTGAGGCTCTGAGCGGCGTTTACTCCGCCAACGAGTTCCTGACCCGCAGCAACCTGATGAAGGCTTACAAGGACAACCCCGACACCCCCATTATGAAGGGCGGCAAGGTTGCAGTCGTTGGCGGCGGCAATGTTGCTATGGACGCTGCAAGAACTGCTCTGCGTCTGGGTGCTGAGAAAGTTTACATCGTTTACCGCCGCTCTATGGAAGAGCTGCCTGCCCGCCGCGAGGAAGTTGAGCATGCAGAAGAGGAAGGCATTGACTTCCAGCTGCTGTGCAACCCCGTTGAGATCCTGGGCTACCGCAATCCGGAGGATCCCCGTGATCCCAAGAATGGCTTCGTGACTGGTATGACCTGCGTGAAGATGGAGCTGGGTGAGCCCGATGAGAAGGGCCGCCGCCGTCCCGTTGTCATCCCCGGCAGCGAGTTTACTCTGGATGTTGACACCGTGGTTATGTCCATCGGTACTTCCCCCAACCCCCTGATCAAGTCCACCACCAAGGGTCTGGAAGTTACCCGTTGGGGCGGCATCGTTGTCAATGAAGACGGCCTGACCACCCGTGAGGGCGTTTATGCCGGCGGCGACGCTGTTACCGGCGCTGCTACCGTCATTTCCGCTATGGGCGCAGGCAAGACTGCTGCCAAGGCCATCGACGAGGCTCTGAGCAAGTAAATTTTCAAGATAAAAACCTCTGGACTTTTGTCCAGAGGTTTTTCCAATTTTTGCGACTTTTTCCGAAAAGAAACAATCATATTTGCCCCCAATCCGGCAAAAATATGTTTGCGGAAAGAAAATGCTTTCTTCGGAAAGTGTTGGATTTCCGAAGAAGGAAAAAAGGAGAGAAATTGTTATGAAGAGCAACAACCAGATCAATGTGCCTCAGGCTCGTGAGGCTATGGACCGTTTCAAGATGCAGGCTGCCCAGGAAGTTGGCGTCAACCTGCAGAATGGCTACAACGGCCACCTGACCTCCCGTGAAGCCGGCTCCGTCGGCGGCCAGATGGTCAAGAAGATGATCGAGGCTTACGAGCAGGGCCTGCAGTAAGTCCCGAAAAGGAAGATGACCGGTGAAAACCGGTCATCTTTTTTTGCTGTCCTTGACATACGGCGGAAAAACGATATACTGGAACTATAATATATATAGTAACAGCGTTTGCTTACGACATTTACGGAAGCAACCATCAGGAAGTGAGAAAATGAAGGATTTTTGGAATGACAGCTATTGGGGCGGCTACCTGTCCCAGCCGGAAAAGATGGATCTGTTTGAGAATCTTTGGATCTGCAAGCATCAGGATATGATCGACAAGCTGGACAAAGGCCGGGTACTGGACTTGGGTTGCGGTATCGGACAGTATACGGATTTTTGGATGAAAAATGGCTTTCAGGTCACCTCTGCGGATCTTTCTGATAAGGCGCTGGCGGCGCTGCGGGAACGGAATCCGGCGGCGGACACTGTGCAGCTGGATATGAGCCAGCCGCTGCCTTTTGATGACGGCGCTTTTGATGTGGTGTTTGCCAATCTGTCCATCCACTATTTTGATGCGAAAACCACCATGGCGCTGTCTGATGA
>JAFQRK010000077.1 GCA_017410075.1 Oscillospiraceae bacterium
ATTCGCTTCTAGCAATATTACTCAAGAATTTTCGTTGGCTGTTTCGTTTATTCGTACACGAATAATCTTAAACAATTCCATTTTTTAAAATTGTCCAAGGTGTTATAGTTCGTCTCACATTATTCAATTTACAAGGTACAGTCCCCACCGGACGGTGAGCTTTTTGATTTTATCACGCACCACCTCTCTTGTCAAGAACTTTTTTCAAGTTTTTTCAAATTTCGATGCGTGTTTTCTGTCAAATCGACAGCCTTGCTATGATAGCAACGCAACACCCTTTTGTCAATAGGAAAAATGACTTTTTTTGACATTTTTTATCCTTGATTCTTTCTGTCTTTCGGGTGTAGATGCTTGTCTCTAAACTTGCTTTTTTTCATACGGCTGCGGAGAATATTCGGCTCAAAAAATACCATATAGGGCACGCCCAGACTCTTCAGCCGCAGCAGATGGATCACAAGGACAGCAAATGCAATTCCCAACCCCGTCAGGCCTGCCGCTGACGCTGCCAGCGCCAGCCCAAATCTGCTGACGCGGATCGCCGCTGCAAAGTCCCGATTGGGTAAAACAAAGCCGCTGATGCCGGTGATGCTTACCACAATCAGCGCCATCGGTGAGATCACACCGGCATCCACCGCCGCAGACCCCAGCACGATGCCGCCGATAATGGAAACCGACTGCCCAATACTCTGGGGCAGGTGGACACCCGATTCCTGCAGCAGTTCAAACGCCATCAGCAGCCCCAGCACTTCCCAAACAGATGAATAGGGCAAATTGTCCCGGCTTTCATCAATGATCTGCAGCAGCATACCCGGGATCAGATCCCGGTGAAAGGTGGTAAACGCAATATAGATCGCAGGCAGCAGCAGACCGATGAGAAGCGCCG
The DNA here is from genome assembly GCA_017410075.1 of Oscillospiraceae bacterium. Lineage (GTDB taxonomy): Bacteria > Bacillota > Clostridia > Oscillospirales > Oscillospiraceae > Faecousia. The sequence continues at coordinate 884 of JAFQRK010000077.1, forward strand.
CATACCGCATCACCCGTACCCAGGATGCGGAGATATAATCCCGTCCCAGATCCTCCGGAGAGTTCATCAAATACCCGATATCCACCGGTGCCAGATATCCCAGAGGCAGCCCGTCTACAAACAGCCCTACTCTCCCCTTCAGAAGACCGTTGCAAAACCGGTCTGTCCGCTCTGTGTACTGCAGCAGCGGAAAGGCAGTCTTTCGGGACCCAGTTAAATATTCCTCCACGGAGGCAGGAGAAAGCATTCCGTCGATGTCGATGGTGGAGAGCCGTTTTTTCATCCGTGCCACCAGCTCGTCATTGGTCAGCCCGTCGATCCACACCACCGTCACATTGGTCAGACTGCGGCGGCCAACCTGGGTTTCATACAGCCGCAGATCCGGCGTACGCAGATGGCGTCGGATCAGGCTGGTGTTGGTGCGCACCGTTTCCACAAACGCATCCTTCGGGCCCTTTGCCGTATGCTCCACATCCGGGGCCTGCAGTCCCCTTTTTTCTCCGGTCTTGGTTTCAAAAGCCAGAGCGCCAATCTCAGGAAACAGCACCACGCAAAAGCCGTTGACAAGCAGTGTTGCTGCATCGGTCAAATTTTGACAGGCCTTTGCCACGGAATTGACCACCACGCCATCCAGCGCGTTGGTGTACAGCTCCTGCATGGTATTTCCCTGCAGCTTCTCCATAATTGGCTTAAACACATATTCGGATATATCTGCACCGGAGGTCAGCCCGTCAATGGCATAGCCATAAAGGGTAAACCCACCGCAGGCAATTTTTCGCACATTAAAATCCCCCGCCTCCCGGAAAATATTGCGGATATTTTCATCGCTGATCTCGCCGGGGTACATTTCCTTCATTTTCTCCACCTCCCGGCTAGTTTGCCCAAAAATGTGGATAATAATTGCATTTTTCCATAACAGATGCTATAGTAAAGAAAACCTCTTTCAAGGAGAACGCTATGTCCCACACAATTGCTGCTGTATCGACCGGCCTGACCGTCAGCGCCATTGGCATCATCCGCTTAACCGGTGATGACTGCGCTGCCATTGCCGGCAAGGTCTTTACATTAAATAACGGGAGTCCCCTCAGTGAAGCGCCCAACCGCAAATTGGCGCTGGGTACGCTGCAGGATAAGGACGGCCGCATTATTGACCAATGCTGCGCCATTTACAGCCGCGCGCCCCACACCTATACCGGCGAGGACACCGTGGAATTCCATTGTCACGGTTCACCTGCGGTGCTGGCTGCCGGTCTGGATGCGCTGTATGTTGCCGGCGCACGGCCTGCCCAGCGGGGCGAATTCACCAAACGGGCATTTTTGAACGGCAAGCTGGATCTGACCCAGGCAGAAGCCGTCATCGACCTGATCGAAGCCGACAGCGCCGATGCCGCTGCCAATGCCGCCGGTCAGGTAGGCGGTGTGCTGCAAAAAAAGCTTGCTCCCATCTATGACGATCTGACCGACCTCTGCAGCCATTTCCACGCAGTGCTGGACTATCCCGACGAGGATATCGAGGATTTCGGTCTTGACCGCTATGAAGGTGCGCTGAAAGCCGACGCTGCGGCCTTGAAGGCATTGCTGGACACCTATGGACAGGGCAGGATTTTGCGGCAGGGCGTTGCCGCCGCCATCGTTGGCAAGCCCAATGTGGGCAAGTCCAGCCTGCTGAATGCCCTTGTTGGTTATGAACGGGTCATCGTTACCCAGATCGCCGGCACCACCCGGGATACCGTGGAAGAAACTGCTATGGTGGGCGCGACCCGTCTGCGGCTCATCGACACCGCCGGTATCCGAGAGACCAAGGATCAGATCGAGGCAATGGGCATTGAGCGGTCTAGGCAGGCTTTGGAAAGCGCCGATCTCGTCATTTTTGTCTGCGACGGCTCTGCGCCTCTGACCGAGGACGATAAAGCCATTATTTCGCTGTGTCAAAACCATGAAAATGCGGTTGCCTTGATCAACAAAACCGATCTGGGACAGGTCATCTCCCCTGCCGATCTGCCGTTTGAGAATGTCATCTCCATCTGCGCCGCCAGCGGCGACGGCCTAAAGGAATTTTCCGCCTTTGTAGACAAGCTGTTTGGCAGTAATATTCCCTGCGACGGCTCGATACTGACCAATACACGGCAGTACGACGCCATCCGCCGCGCCTATGACGCAATGCTGCGGGCCTTGGAGGCGCTTGCGCAAGGTCTGACGCCGGATGCCGCGCTGGCAGATGTGGAGGATGCGATGTTCGCTATGGGTGAGGTCACCGGCGCCACCGTCCGGGAGGATATCACCGCCCGAATTTTTGAACGATTCTGTGTAGGAAAGTGAAATTATGATCTATCTTGACAATTCCGCCACCACCAAGCCCTGTGCTGCGGCTGTGGAGGCGATGACAAAGGCGCTGACCGAGGATTGGGGCAATCCCAGCTCGCTGTACGGTTTTGGCATTGATACCGCCAAAGAGCTGCGTGCCGCCCGGCAGCAGCTGGCTGCCGTTCTGGGTGCAGAAACCGACCGTGTATTCTTCACCTCCGGTGGCACGGAAGCCGATAACTGGGCGATTTACGGCACAGTCAAGCGCCTTGGCAAGCGGGGCAAACACATTATCACCACCGCCATTGAGCACCCTGCAGTTCTTAACTGTATAAAAGACCTGCAGATGCAGGGCTTCGATGTAACCTATCTGCAGCCCGACAGCTTGGGCAATATCAGCCTTGCGGATCTTCGCAACGCCTTGCGGGAGGATACCATTTTGGTGTCCGTTATGATGGTCAACAATGAGGTTGGCTCTGTGATGCCCATAGCCCAGATGGCTAAG
>JAFQRK010000078.1 GCA_017410075.1 Oscillospiraceae bacterium
CTGGAGAACACCGATATGGTATTCATCACCGCCGGTATGGGCGGCGGCACCGGCACCGGTGCAGCTCCCATCGTTGCCGATATGGCGCACGAGGCTGGCATCCTGACTGTTGGTGTTGTTACCAAGCCCTTCAAGTTTGAGGGTGCAAACCGTATGCGTCAGGCTGAGGCCGGCATTGCTGAGCTGGCTGACAAGGTCGACTCTCTGGTCATCATCCCCAACGACCGTCTGAAGTATGTTACCGATCAGAAGATCACCTTCGCCAATGCATTCGGCATTGCTGACGATGTTCTGAAGCAGGCTGTTACTTCCATCTCCGGTCTGGTTGGCTACTCCGACCGTGTTATCATCAACCTGGACTTCGCCGATGTTTCCGCAGTTATGAAGGACGCCGGCCGCGCACATATGGGTGTTGGCACCGCTTCCGGCCGCGAGAAGGCTGAGCAGGCTGCTCTGGCCGCTATCAACAGTCCCCTGCTGGAGACCTCCATCAACGGTGCAACCGGCGTTCTGGTCAATGTGACCGGCTCTGCTGAGCTGACTCTGGATGATGTTGAGACCGCTGCAGGTATCGTTCAGGAGAATGCAAATCCCGAGGCTAACATTATCTTCGGCGCTACCTACACCGACGAGTTCGAGGATGAGATGCGCGTTACCGTTATTGCTACCGGTTTTGAGCAGAAGCGCGATACTGCCAAGGCGGAGTCCGCTCCCGCCGGCGAGAAGGCAGCAGCCAGCAATATGGGCGACATCGAAGAGATCTTCGGCCTGTTCAAGCGCTAATAACAGCTAAACTGACATCCCGGGCGTTGCCCGGGATGTTTTTTGAGGAAACGACTATGGACGCATATAAGAATCTGGCGGTAAGCTATGACCGCCTGACCAATGATGTGGATTACAGCGCTGTTGTGGATTTTTATCACCGGATCCTGGCAGCGGAAGGCGTAACGCCCCGGACGGCTGCAGATCTTGCCTGCGGCACCGGCTCTGTGAGCCTGCTGCTGGCGCAGCGCGGCTATCAGGTCACTGGTGTGGATATGTCGGAGGATATGCTGACTGTAGCTGCAGACAAGGCGCAGGAGCTTGAGAACCGCCCTTTGTTCGTATGCCAGAAGCTGCAGGAATTATATTTGCCCCGCGGTGTTGATCTGGCAGTCAGCGGACTGGACAGTATGAACTACATCACCGCGCCTGCCGATTGCGAAATGGCTATCAAACGGGTGTTCAAGGCGCTGAATCCCGGCGGTATTTTCATTTTCGATGTCAATACGCCTGAAAAGCTCCGGGCAATGGATGGCCAGGTATTCCTGGATGAGGACGATGATGTTTACTGCGTCTGGCGGGGCGAATTTGACGAAAAAACCAATATTTGCTTCTACGGTATGGATCTGTTCCAGCGCACAGGGAATACCTGGCAGCGCAGCTTTGAGGAGCATCAGGAGTACGCCTACACCCGGGATCAGCTGGTGCAGTTTTTGAGAAATGCCGGCTTCAGCCGCATCCGTGTATACGGCGACCGGCATATGGGCGCACCCACACAGAAGGATCAGCGGATCTATTTCAGCGCCAGAAAGGGAAGAATCAAATGAAGGATTATTTGGTAAGAGGTATGACGATGGACGGCTTTGTTAAGGCCGTTGCCATTCGTTCTACGGATATGGTGCAGCGCGCTGTGCAGATCCACGGCACCACCGCAAATGCAACAGCAGCTTTTGGCCGTGCACTTACTGCCAGCTCGATGATGGGCAATATGCAAAAGGTGGAAAACGGCTCTATGACCCTGCAGATCCGGGGCGGCGGCCCTATCGGCACCATTACCTGCGTGTCGGACCCTGACGGCAATGTCCGCGGCTGCGTGACTCAGCCCAATGTGCCGCTGGTGGAAAAATATCCCGGAAAGCTGGATGTGGGCGCCACTGTCGGTACAAGCGGAACACTGACTGTGATCCGGGATCTGCAGATGAAAGAGCCCTATATCGGCTCTACCCAGCTGGTATCCGGTGAGATCGGGGACGATGTGACCGCCTATTTTGCCCAGAGTGAGCAGACCCCCACGGCCTGCGCGCTGGGTGTGCTGATCGATGTGGATCAGAGTGTCAAGGTGGCCGGGGGTTACCTGCTGCAGCTGCTGCCCGGTGCGCCGGAGGAAGTGATCGACAAGCTGGAGCAGGGCATTCAAAGGGCCGGTGCGGTTACGGCGATGCTGGAGCAGGGGATGACCCCGGAGGATATTCTGGGTCAGGTCTGCGGCGATCTGGGCATCGTGTTTATGGAGACTCAGGAGGTGTCCTATAAGTGTTACTGCTCCCGGGAGCGGGTGACACAGGCATTGATCAGCTTGGGCAAGGAAGAACTGATCCAAATCAGGGACGAGGGAAAGACCTTCCCCGTAGAGTGTCAGTTCTGCGATGAAAAGTATCTGTTTACACCGGAGGATGTCGCTGCGCTTTTGAAGCGGATCTAACGGGTCGCTATTGACAAAAGGCGTATGTTGTAATAAAATATACAGCAGTAATTCCCTAGATAAAGAACTTTGGAGGAAACTACTATGTACGAAAAACTCGTTGCATTTGCTGCCAATCAGCTGGAACTGGATGTGGATTCTATCACTCCGGACAGCACCTTTGAGAGTCTTGGCATCGACTCCTTGGACATCGTTGAAATGCTGATGGATCTGGAGAGCGAGCTGAACATCGAGCTGGATCTGGAAAACCAGAAGGTTACTACCTTCGGCGAGCTGGCTCAGTTTATCGAGAAGAAGGCTCGTTAAACCTAATCGAATAGCCTTGTTATAGCTGACCGGCTTATAACAAGGTCGCACTAGTCGGGGAGATAGCGGTGCCCTGTTACCTGCAATCCGCTATAGCAGGGATGAATTCCCGCACCAGGATCTGTTTGAGTGCCGTCTGCGCATCGTAAGCGATGTTGAGGGGATGGTCTTACGCAACGGGATCCCGTGAACCATGTCAGGTGGGGAACCAAGCAGCATTAAGCGGATCTTCCCGTGTGCCGTGAGGCTGCCGTTCCTGAGTTGGCTGCCTTGCTTCCGGGTATTCAGCAGGTTCAAATGTGGGTGTGCGATCTTGTTATGAGCCGGTCCTATTTTTGCAGAAAGGTGGAATAAATATGTCGGCGTATCAGGCATTATACAGAAAATACCGCCCCCAGACCTTTGACGATGTCACCGGTCAGCTGGCAGTTACACAGACCCTGAAGACCCAGCTGGTCTCCGGGAAGATGAGCCACGCCTATTTGTTCACCGGCTCCCGTGGTACGGGCAAAACCAGCTGTGCCAAGATCCTGGCCAAGGCGGTCAACTGCCTGAATCCCCACGACGGAAATCCCTGTAATTGCTGCGAAGCTTGCCGGACCATCGATTCCGGTGCCTGTATGGATGTGCTGGAGATCGACGCCGCCTCCAATAACGGCGTTGACAATGTCCGCGATCTGCGTGACGACGCCATTTATACGCCTTCTCAGGTGAAAATGCGTGTGTATATCATTGATGAGGTGCATATGCTGTCCGTTGCCGCTTTCAATGCGCTTTTAAAGATCATTGAAGAGCCGCCGGAACACCTTTTGTTTATCCTGGCGACTACAGAGCTGCACAAAGTTCCGGCCACCATTTTGTCCCGGTGCCAGCGGTTTTCATTCCGTCGGATCTCTCAGGAGGATATTGCTGCACGGCTGCAGTATGTTGCCTACCAGGAGAAGATCGATCTGGATGATTCTGCGGCCAGAATTCTGGCCAGAATGGCAGATGGCGGTCTGCGTGACGCCTTGAGCCTGCTGGATCAGTGCGCATCTGCCACGGCGGGTGAGCTAAATGCGCAGCAGATCTATGCCTGCCTGGGTATTGCAGGTGAGCAGAACTGTGCGCAGCTCATGGGCTACATTGCCCAGCAAAATACGGCAAAGGCGCTGGAGCTGTTTAACCGGCTGTACGCCGAGGGAAAGGATCTGGGCGCACTTCTGGACGAAATGGCCTGCCTGACCCGGGATCTGCTGATCCTCAAGACTGCGCCCAATGCTGGGCTGACCCTGCTGTCCGGCGTTGCTGACGATGGGGATGCTGTCCGTCTGAAGGATGCTTTTTCCAGCGGTGAGCTGATCAGAATGATGGAAAAGCTGGAGGATACGCTGTCGGCATTCACCCGCAGCGCCAGCCGCAGAATGGATGCAGAGCTGTGCATAATCAGTCTTTGCCAGCCGGAGCTGCAGTTGGACGAAGCCTCCTTAAATGCCAGACTGACCCGTCTGGAGGAGAAGATCAAAAGCGGCAGCTTTGCTGTGGCTGTGCGGCCTGCAGAAGAACCCAAGTCCAAGGAGGAAAAGCCTGCCCCCAAGCAGGAGGAAGTGATCCCGGAGGAAGTACCTGAGACTGTAGAGGCCCCTGCGGAGGAAGCGCCAATGGGCTTCTGGACGGATCTTGTCAGCGCGGTGCGGCAGGAGCTTCGTCCGCCGGTGTCCGGATTCTTTCTTGCTTCTCCCAATGCGCCGATCCAGGGAAACTTGGTGGGCGATAAGGTGGTGCTCAGCTGCAATACGCCCTTTACTACGGAAATGGTCAACAAGCCGGAGATCCTGAGCCTGGTATCCCGGAAGGCTTCTGCCATTTTGGGAAGACCCGTCCGTGTGGAAGCGGTGGATAAAAGCGCTGCACCTGCCCACAGCGCCGGTTTTCAGCAGCTGATCAATTTTGGAAGAGAACACTCTGATATTGTTAATATCAAGGAATAAGGAGTAAACACAATGGCAAAGAATAATTTTCGGGGTATGCCCGGTGGAATGAACCAGATGGCGATGATGAAGCAGGCCCAGAAGATGCAGCAGGAGCTGCTGCGGATGCAGGAGGAGCAGGAAAATAAGACCTACTCTGCCACCGCCGGCGGCGGTATGGTAACCGCTTCTGTAAACGGCAAGCATGAGCTTACTGACCTGCAAATCAATCCCGAGGCTGTGGATCCCGATGATGTGGACATGTTGCAGGATATGGTGATCGCGGCGGTGAATGAGGCTATGCGCGCAGCCGACGCCGATGCTGCCAACAATATGTCCCGTCTTACCGGCGGCCTGAATCTAGGCGGCCTGTTCTAAGGAGGATTTATGCAGTATTTTCCTGCGGCGCTGCAGGAGCTGTCGGATCAGTTTGCCCGCCTGCCCGGCATTGGCGGAAAGACAGCACAGCGGCTTGCATTTTATGTACTGAGCCTTCCGATGGAGGAGGCACAGAATTTTGCAGATACCATCGTTGCCGCGAAGAAAACGGTGCATACCTGCCCGGTATGTCAGAATTTGACGGATCGGGAGGTTTGCTCCATCTGCAATGACGAATCCAGGGATCAGGGGCTGATCTGTGTGGTTGCAGAGCCCAAGGATGTGATCGCAATGGAGCGCAGCCGGGAATTCAACGGCGTGTACCATGTGCTTCACGGCGTTATTTCGCCCCTGAATCATATTACCCAGGAGGATATCCGCATCAAGGAGCTGCTGCAGCGTGTTGGCAGCGGTAAGGTGCGGGAGGTCATTATGGCCACCAATCCGGATACGGAAGGCGAAGCTACGGCAATGTATATCTCCCGGCTTTTGCGGCCTATGGAGATCAAGGTGACCCGCCTTGCCTACGGCGTGCCGGTGGGCAGCCAGCTGGAATATGCGGATGAGGTGACCCTCTCCCGCGCTCTGGAAGGCAGACAGGAGATATAAAAAAAGCCACCCATACGGGTGGCTTTTTTTATTATATATCAGTCCAGGAAGATGGGGTTGGTCCAGGCGTAGTTGCCGTTTTCGTCCATAATGGACATACGGACATAGCCGTAATCCTGATTGTGGGACTCGATATCGAATGCGGCGTAGGTCAGCAGCTTGCCTTCGGGATCGTGCCAGACCTTGGTGGGGTGGCAGTCAGAGTGGACACGCAGCTTCTTAACGGGGGAGCACTCGATGACGCAATGACCGTCCTTGACATAGAAATCGTAGATCTCCGGGCCGCAGGAGGAGTAGAATGCGCCGTTTTTCAGGGCGTTGAGGATGGAATTGACATTGTTCTCGGCGTTGACCATGACCCAGCCCTTGCAATGGGCGTGGGCGGCGTGGCCATCGTCCACGGCAACACCGAACAGACGGATGCCGCGACCCAGCAGATCGTCCCAGTACAAAGCATCGCAATCCATATTGTTGTCCTGAACACAACCGGTATTCCAGATCTCCATTGCGAAGTTGCCCTGCATCTTGTCGAAATATCTGGGGGGCGTTGCGCTCCATTCGGGGTGGCAGTAGATGGTCAGATTGTTCTTTGCGTGAATATCGTCCAGATAGGGCTGATAGCTTTCCTGATCGGGAACATTGGCAGACTCGAATTTCTGATCGTGTTCAAAGCCGTTGCCGTCTTCCTTGGTGGGGCCCAGGCAAACGGTGTGGAAGCACCGGGAGCCGTGGGCGGCAGGAAGACCGATATTGTCAAATTCCATACCGGGAATGATGGTCAGACCCAGCTCCGGGGCAAAGTTTTTCATATTGTAGATGCGGTGGTCAGTCAGAGCAAGGAAATCGTAGCCGTTTTCCTTATGCATCTTCATAACATCCTCGGGGGTAACACGGCCGTCGGAGCGGGTGGTGTGGCAGTGCAGTCCGCCCTTGAGCATTTTATTCTTGCCTATAAAAGCAGCCTGTTGAATCATAGCAGGAAACCTCCTTTATGTTCGGGAAATATCTAAGCTTATCATAATTCCAAATTGCAAAAAAATCAAGTACGGATGTAAATTTTTGCAAGTTGAGCCGGCGGTGTAAGGCTTGACTTTTTGCGGTGCGAATGGTATCATTTACGGAAATGGAGAGTTGTCCGAGCGGTTTAAGGAGCTAGTCTTGAAAACTAGTGATTCCGAAAGGAACCTAGGGTTCGAATCCCTAACTCTCCGCCAAAAATCGACAAGTTTCTTTTCAGAAGCTTGTCGATTTTGTTTTTTCACTTTTCTTTCGATACTTGCCGATTAGCCAATAGGTAAAAGTAGATAGTGAATAGGTGCCGGAGGAACTTGCTTCGCGGATAAACCCTTATGCGAGCGCCCAAAGTTTTACGAAATTTCTGAAAATATCTTCTTATTTTTGATTGCTTCTGGGGTATGGCTTCTTTTCGTCGGTTAGCCCGGCAAGATAATCCATACTGGTGTTCAGAGCAATGGCGATGCTTTTACATTGCTCAAAGGTATAATATCTTTTTCCGTTTTCTATTTTAGAGTAGTCACTTTGGTCAATTCCGGTCAGCATTTGCATCTGTACCTGCGTTAAGTGCCTGCTCTTTCGTAATTCTTTTAATCTGCTCATATTTTATTCACCTCGTTATAATTATGGCATATTGACCTATTGACAATAGGGTGATTTTGACCTATAATGTGGGTGGAAATGATAAAATATGACAAATATGGAGGGGGGATTCCGCCACACAGGCTGAAATTATCGTTTCCGAAGGAAAGACAAATGCTTCCAAATGGAAGATAATTTCATTTGACTATTCGATATGAGTATGCTACAATATCAATATCCAAAACTTGGATAAGAAGAGGAAAGGAGAGGTATAGAAAACTATACCGGTGAACGACTATGACAGGTACGAACAAGAAATTTAATGTAAAGATGCTGCTCAGATCCATCTTTGCCATCGCAATGATCGCTGCGCTGCTGCTGGGCTGCGTGGCCTGCAGCACGACTGATAGCAAGAAAGATGACGATGGCGGCAAGACCAACAATGAGAACAACAAAAAGCCGGTGGATCCCAGCAGATACGAGGGCTTGAGCGATGCTGAGTATTTCCAGACGCTGACCACGGACTCCATGGGCAGCACTGTGGATGCTCTGGCTGCCGGTATCGGTGCTTATGCTGATATGCTGAGCATGGGCACGACTATGGGCGATTTTGGCGCCGAGGCTGAGATCGAACTGATGCTGGGCGATATGCTCATCGATCTGCTTGAAGAGCAGATTTTTGGTGGTGATACTGGTATGGATTTCTCCTTCCTGTCCAGCATCGGTCTGGATATGGAGATCGAGTCCAACTCTGAGCTGGCACAGATGCAGATCGCACTAGGGCTGAATGACACCGAGATCATTGCTCTGGCTATGCTGTTCAATATGGAAAGCGCCTGGGTTGGCGTTCCCGATCTGTCCAACAGCTATCTGGAAATGAACTTTGCTGATTTGGGCATTGACCTTGAGGCCGCAACAGCTACCCTTCCCTCCTGGGTGACCACCATTGATCAGTATATGCCCAGTGAAGAAACGCTGGCTACCATTCTGAACCGTTATCTGGCACTGGTTGTCAAGGAGATCGACAGCGTTGAGCGCACCACTGAGACCCTGACCCTGGACGGTCTGTCTCAGGAAGCTACCAAACTGGATGTGAAGATCTACGAGCAGGACGCTCTGGATGCTGTAAAGGCTGTTCTGACTGCCGCAAAGACCGATAATGACATCAAGAAGATCGTTGAAGATTTCGGTGATTTCTACAACGATATGATGGCAGAGATGTATGCTGAGTACGACATGCAGTTCGAAGAGGTCGATGCCTACGCCGAGTTTACCAAGCTGATCGACGAGACTCTGAACGAGCTGCCTGCCGAGGCAGAGACCACTGACAGCTACATCGGTGTGATCCTGTATGTGGACGGCGGCCACAATATCGTTGGCTGCAGCCTGGATATGGGCCTGCTGAATACGCAGGCACAGAAGGCTCCTGCAGAAAATGTGGTCGTTACTTCTGCCAGCGCCGATGCCTCAACGCCCAATGCACCTGATCAGCAGGAGTCCTTCATCGTCTTCACTTACTACACCGTTACCGAGGGCGGCAACTTTGCTACCATCTTCGAAACGGCTGACGATGAATTTGTGATCACCGGCAAGGGCACAAACAAGAACGGCGTTGTCAGCGGCACCTATGCCATCACTGTTGAAGAGCTGACGGCAATGAATGTGGTGCTGAAGGACATTGACACCACCAAGGCAGATGCTGTCAAGGGAACTATCACGCTGAAGCCCACTGAGGATCTGATGACTTACATCTTCAACGGCCCCAATCCTCTGGGCATTGACGATGTCGCTCTGGAGCTGACGCTGGATATCGACGGCAATAAGGCTGATGTGACAGCAAAGCTGATCGGCGACGATGCAATGATCGTCGGTATCGGTCTGAAGCTGGCTACCAAGACTCCCGGCAACATCAAAGCACCTACCAATACGGTTGATATCAACGATCAGACTGCACTGATGAACTGGGTCGCAGGCATCGACTTTGATGAGATCATCGATAATCTGGGCGACGCAGGTGTACCCAGTGAGCTGCTGAGCGTTCTGGAGAATCGGGTACCTGCAATGTAAAATTTCATTTCTATAGGCATTTGGCGCTGTTTACAGCGCCAAATGCTTTATAATGGGGTTATTTTTATGCAAATAGAAATCAAGAATATATCCAAGAAATTCAAGCGCAAAAATGTGCTTCGGGATATTACTCTTTCCGTAGGAGAGGGCAAGTGTATCGGCATTCTGGGCGCAAATGGCTGCGGCAAGTCTACGCTGTTGTCCATTCTTGCCGGTGTGCAGCACGCAGACGGCGGCAGCTTTGTCTGTGATGGCGTTGACCTGCTGAAGGATGCCCGTAAGCGGGCGGAGCTGGTGGGCTATGTACCCCAGGGCACGCCGCTGATCAGCGAGCTGAGCGCCTGGGATAATTTGATTTTGTGGTACGACAAGGATACTGCAAAGCAAGAGCTGGAAAACGGCGTGCTGCATCTTCTGGGCATCGGTGATTTTCTGAAGGTCACCGTATCGAAGATGTCCGGCGGTATGAAAAAGCGACTGAGCATCGGCTGCGCCATGGCGAAAAAGCCGCCGATCCTGCTGCTGGATGAGCCAACGGCTGCGCTGGATATTGCCTGCAAGCAGCATATTGCGGAGTATTTGCAGCATTATAAGCGCTCCGGCGGCATCCTGCTGCTGACCACCCACGATGTAATGGAGCTTTCTCTGTGCGACGCGTGGTATATCATCCGTGACGGCGTTTTGTGCCCGTTCCAATTTGACGGCGATGTTGCCAAACTGGTAGAGTGCTTGTGATATGGGAAAGTATTTGTATTTACAGCTGAAACGGCTGCTAAGGATCATTGTGCCTGCGCTGCTGGTGGCTGCTGTGCTGTTTGGCTGTCTGGCGCTTGCGTATCAGGCTGTGGTTTCTCTGGCAGACGATGACCAGGCTCAGGCGAAGATCAAATTCGGCGTAGTGGGCACTGCCGGCGATTTCTATCTGGAAGCCGGTATGCTGGCGCTGAATACCATTGATTCCTCTCGCTTTTCCATTGATTTTATGCAGATGGACGAGGCGGAGGCAGAAGCGGCTATGCGCCGGGGCGAGATTGCGGCCTTTGTGGTGATCCCTGAGGGCTTTATGGATGAAGCGATGTACGGAAACATCCTGCCCATTAAGTATGTCAGCACCGTCGGCGCGGTTGGCTTGGTCAGCTTGCTGAAGGATGAGATCACCAAGATGGTGTCTGATATCGTGATCGACACCCAAAAGGGCATATTCGGCACCGGACAAGCCATGCAGGAGATCGGCCTGAGCAGCGGCGATGCTGAGTATGCGCTTACATTTGAATACTTTGATTTTATCTTCTCCCGTTCCAGAATGTATGCCGTGAAGGACCTGGGGCTTGCTGAGGAAGTCGGACTGGAAGAGTATCTGCTTGGCGGATTCTGCGTGTTGCTTTTGATGCTGATCTGCCTGGTTTTCGCGCCCTGGATGGTGCGAAGCGATATGTCTATTGCCAGAATGCTGTCTGCCCGGAGAAGGCCGGTTATTCTGCAGGTTTTGTGCGATTTTGCGGTGTATCTGGTTGGCATCGCCTGCGTCATTGCTGTTTTAATGCTGGTTGCAGTCTGGACCGGATGGATGAAGCTGACGGCAGGGATACTGCTTCAGTGGATTCCCATTGTGATCGCAATGGGTGCGCTGAGCTTTTTGCTCTACGAGCTGACCACGAATCTGATCAGCGGTGTGCTGCTGCAGTTTTTTGCGCTGCTGGCGCTGTGCTTTGTGACGGGCTGTCTGTATCCGGTGACATTTTTCCCGGATTCCGTTCAGAATTTGGCGGCATATCTGCCTACGGGTATCGCCCGGGCACAGCTGGCAGAAAGCTTTGCCGGCGTGATGCATACGGATGGCTCGCTGTTGCTGCTGGGCTATGGCGTTCTTTTCTTTGCGGCAGCGGGGCTGATCCGCAAGGCAAAGGTCACTTTTGTGCGGGGGTGACGGTATGAAGCGGTTTTTGAAGTGGTTTTTGCTGCTGAACAAGCGGCTGTATAAGAAAATCAGCTTTATTCTCATCCTGCTGCTGATCCCTGCGCTGGTATTGACATATACCGGCGTTGCCCGGGAAGACAGCGGTGTGCTGACAATAGCGCTGGCGCAGGAAGGTGAGGATGCAATGGCCTCCGGAGTCATTGCAGACCTGACGCAGGAACACAGCATTATCCGGTTTATGGAATGCGAATCGCCTGATGCGGCGCAGGAATTGGTCCAAGAGGGCAAGGCAGATGCTGCGTGGATATTCCCGGCGGAAATGGAAGAAAAGGTCTATGAATTTGTTGCCGGCGGAAAATTCAGAAAGGCATTTATCAAGGTCATAGAGGGAGAAAGCAATGTCCCTGTGGCCTTGGCCCGAGAGAAGCTCAGCGGTGCAATGTACGAAAATTGCTCGAAAGCATTGTATCTGTCCTATATCCGGGAGAATGTGCCGGAGCTGAGCGACAAGACGGACGATGAGCTGATGACGCACTACAACGCAATATCCGTAGACGGGGATTTCTTCCAGTTCACATTGATGGAGCCGTCTCAGGCGGCGCAGGAGCCTCAGGACACCAATTATCTACTGACCCCAGTCCGCGGATTGCTGGCGGTGGTTACGGTCCTCAGCGGCCTTGCAACAGCGATGTACTACATCCAGGACCAGCGCGCCGGTACATTCTCCTGGATCGCCGAGCGCAAAAAGGGCTTTATAGAATTTGGCTGCCAGATGATCTGCGTCCTGAATGTATCAGCGGTGATCCTGATCGCCCTTTCGGCCGGCGGTCTGGCTGCAGGGTTGGGCAGGGAAGTGCTGATTCTGCTGATGTATGCAGTATGCACGGCGCTGTTTTGTATGACAGTGCGCCGGCTCTGCGGAAAGCTGACAGTTTTGGGAACGGTGCTTCCGCTGCTGATCGTTGTGATGCTGGTGATTTGCCCGGTATTCTTTGATCTTGGTATGCTGCGGCGGGTGCAGTATCTGTTTCCACCGACATACTATATCAACGCCCAGTATTCTGACCGTTTCCTGATTCTGATGGGTATTTACGGCTGTGTACTTTGGCTGATATATTTCTTAACCGGCAAGATATTTCACAGAAAATAAGAAAAAAGCTTAGGGCAGCTGCCCTAAGCTTTTTCTTTTGGATATTAATAATATAGGATATCGGAATAGATGGGATACGGCCAGTAGGATTTTGCGGTGAGCCGCTCCAGAAGATCCGCAGATTTGCGCACCTGCTCCATATCCGGGACGATCACATCGCTGTAATAGTTGGCAGCAGCCTCTGTGCCGGTGGGCACATCCCGCAGATGGGCGGCCATTTCTTCGGTCTTCTTATACAGCGTATCGCAGCATTTGCTGATGCGGCGGACAAGATCCAGATCGCTGTCAGCACCCAGACCTAGCTGCTGCTTGCGCAGCACAGATTCAGACAGATCGGAAGAATACTTCAGACCGGCAGGCAGGATCTGCTGCAGCACCATATCCACCATTGTTTTGGCTTCGATACGGGTGATCTTGCTGTAGGCTGCCATATGGATCTCGTACCGGGCGCGGAATTCCGCCTCGGTGAAGATGCCCCGCTTGGTAACCAGCGCAATGTTCTTCTCGCTGATATAGGTAGGCA
The DNA here is from genome assembly GCA_017410075.1 of Oscillospiraceae bacterium. Classification (GTDB taxonomy): domain Bacteria; phylum Bacillota; class Clostridia; order Oscillospirales; family Oscillospiraceae; genus Faecousia. The sequence goes on from JAFQRK010000078.1 coordinate 12,961, forward strand.
GCGCCTTGGCGGTGGAGCGCAGATTGCTGAGACCCCGGCGTGCGGCTTCGTTCTGCCATTCCATGGAGTAGCCGTTTCCGTTGAAAATGATCCGCTGATGCTGTGTCAGCGTGTCGCAGACCAGCTTCTGCAGGGCGGCATCGAAGTCCTCGGCATTTTCCAGAACATCGGCGAATTTGCCCAGCTCCTCAGCCATAATGGTGTTCAGGGCAATGTTGGGGCCTGCAATGGACTGGGAGGAGCCCAGCATACGGAACTCAAACTTATTGCCGGTGAAGGCGATGGGGGAGGTGCGGTTGCGGTCTGTGGTGTCCTTCGGGATAGAGGGAAGGACATCCACACCGATGCGCACCAGGCTCTTTTCAGGCTCGGTATAGTTGGTGCCGTTGATGATGGATTCCATCACAGCGGTCAGCTCGTCGCCCAGGAAGATGGAAAGAATGGCAGGGGGCGCTTCGTTGGCACCCAAACGGTGATCGTTACCGGCAAAGGCAACGGTGGAGCGCAGGAAGTCCTGATATTCGTCGATGCCCTTGATGAAGGCTGCCAGGAACACCAAAAACTGTGCGTTTTGGCGAGGGGTATCACCGGCCTTGAAAAGATTTTTACCGGAATCGGTGCACAGCGACCAGTTGTTATGCTTGCCGGAGCCGCTGATGCCGGCAAAGGGCTTTTCGTGAAGCAGGCACACCAGATCGTGCTTGGCAGCGCACTTCTTCATAATCATCATCGTCAGCTGGTTGGCATCGCAGGCGTTGCTGGCATCGGTATAGATGGGCGCAAGCTCATGCTGGCAGGGGGCACCTTCGTTATGCTTGGTTTTGGCAAGGATGCCAAGCCGCCACAGCTGCTCATCCAGATCCTTCATAAAGTTGGATACCCGGGTACGGATGGTGCCGAAATAATGGTCATCCAGTTCCTGACCCTTGGGAGGCTGAGCGCCGAACAGAGTGCGTCCTGTCAGCCGAAGATCCTCACGCTGGGCGTAGATGCTCTTGGGGATCAGGAAATATTCCTGCTCCGCACCCACGCTGACCTGCACCCGCTGGGTCTTGTCATCACCAAACAGCCGCAGGATGCGCAGCGCTTCCCGGGAGACCTCATCCAGAGAGCGAAGCAGGGGAGTCTTTTTATCCAGAGCTTCGCCGGTGTAGGAGAAGAAGCAGGTGGGTATGTAGAGGCTGCCGTCCTTCACGAAGGCAAAGGCGGTGGGATCCCAGGCGGTATAGCCGCGGGCTTCAAAGGTGGCGCGCAGACCGCCGGAGGGGAAACTTGAGGCATCAGGTTCGCCGCGAACCAACTCCTTGCCGGAAAATTCCATAATGACCCGTCCGTCGCCGGTGGGGGAGATGAAGGAGTCGTGCTTTTCCGCGGTGATGCCGGTCATGGGCTGGAACCAATGGGTATAGTGGGTCGCACCCTTTTCGATGGCCCATTCCTTCATGGCTTCTGCGATCACATTGGCCACATCCAGAGGCAGAGAACAGCCGGATTGCAGGCAATTTTTCCACGCAGCATAGGTCTGCGCCGGCAGGCGCTGCTGCATGGTCATATCATTGAAAACATCCGTGCCGAAAATCTCTGGAATGTTGATCAGATTACCCATATCCTCAAATCCTTTCAGACTGAAATTGCGCGGTGAATACCAAAAAATAGTTATACACATACATTCTATGCGATTTCCATAAAAAATGCAAGGTAAATTCAACAGATTGTCCAAAAAAATTATGCAATATCGGGAAGATTGACTTGCATTTTTTGCCTTTTGCGCGTATAATATCCAGGATATCATTTTGCCTTTTGAAAGGAATGAGGATTTTGACTGCATACCGGGATATGAGCATCGAAAACCTGCGGCAAGCCTATGCTGCTGCCTGCAATGAATTTGAAGGCTTTAAGGCTCTGGGGCTGAAGCTGAATATGGCCCGCGGCAAGCCTGCAAAGCTGCAGCTGGATCTGGTCAGCGACATTTTGACGGTGCTGACCGATGCTGACGACTGTATGATCGACGGCGTAGATTCCAGAAACTACGGCGAACTGCAGGGCTTAAAATGCGCCCGTGAATACTGGGCAGATGTGCTGGGCTGCCAGTGGGAACAGACCTTTGTTGGCGGCGCTTCCAGCCTGACCCTGATGTATGATGTGATCTCCAAGGCATTTACCCACGGCCTGCGCACAAGCAAGCAGCCCTGGTGCAGGGAAGAAACTGTCAAGTTCCTTTGCCCCAGCCCCGGCTATGACCGGCATTTCCGCATTACCCAGTCCTTTGGCGCGGAGCTGATCACCGTTAAGATGACTTCTACCGGCCCGGATATGGATGCGGTGGAGGCGCTGGTGAAGGATCCTGCTGTCAAGGGTATCTGGTGCGTTCCCAAGTATTCCAATCCCGATGGCATCATTTATTCTGATGCCACCATTCAGCGCCTAGCCAATCTGAAGCCTGCTGCTGAGGATTTTGTCATTATGTGGGACAATGCCTACTGCGTTCACGAGTTTGAGGGCGAATTCCAGCCCTTTGCGGACATTATTTCCCTGTGCGCTGAGGCAGGAAGACCCGATATGGTCTATGAATTTGCTTCCACCTCTAAGATCACCTTCCCCGGCGCCGGCATTTCTGTAATGGCATCCTCCAGGGAGAACATTACATATATGACCAAGCTGATGGGCGTGCAGATGATCTCCTACGACAAGGTCAATCAGCTGCGCCATGTGAAATATTTAAAGGACAGAGCCGGCACTCTGGCGCTGATGAAGCGCCACGGTCAGGTTCTGGCGCCTAAGTTCCATATGGTTTTGGATGTGCTGGATAAGGAGATCGCGCCCCTGGGCTTCGCCAACTGGATCCGTCCTTTGGGCGGTTACTTTGTCAGCCTGAATACTATGCCCGGCACAGCAAAGCGTGCCCTGGCGCTGTGTGCAGAGGCCGGTGTCACGATGACCGATGCCGGTGCTACCTATCCCTACGGCATCGACCCCAACGACAGCAATATCCGCATCGCGCCGTCTCTGCCCCCTGTGGATGAGCTGGAAAAGGCAATGCAGGTATTCTGCACCTGCCTGAAGATGGCTGCGCTGGAAAAACTGCTGAACGAAAGAACCGGAGGCGTAAAAAATGTCGGAAATGAAGAAGCTGTACTATTGTAAGCGGGGCGAGATCCTGGTAAAAAACCTGAAAAACCGCCATTTTGACGCGTATTTCTGCGAAACCAAGGAGGACGCTCTGGCAAAGGCCCTGGAGCTGATCCCGGAGGGCGCAACTGTCAGCTGGGGCGGCGCAATGTCTGCCCAGCAGATCGGCCTGCAGGATGCGATGAGAAGCGGCAGCTATACTGTGATCGACCGCTATGCAGGTCAGACCCAGGAGGAAAGAGATCAGGCAACGAAGGACGCAATGTTTTGCGATGTCTATATTTCCGGTGCCAACGGCCTGAGCTTAGACGGCCAGATGGTGAATATCGACGGCACCGGCAACCGGGTTGCCGCTACCATTTTTGGACCCAAGTCCGTGCTGATAATCGCCGGAATGAACAAGGTGACCGATGACCTGGAGTCCGCCGTCAAGCGGGCAAGAACTGTGGCTGCACCGCTGAATCAGCAGCGTTTTCAGCTGAACAATCCCTGCACCGTTACCGGCACCTGCGCCGACTGCAAAAGTGAGACCTGCATCTGCAACCAGATCGTGATTACCCGTAATTGCCGTCCCGCCGGCCGTATTAAGTTCATCCTGGTGGGAGAGGAGCTTGGACTGTAATGCTGATCGGCATTATTGGAGAAAGCTGCACAGGAAAATCCACCCTTGCGGAACGGTTGAAAGAGTCGCTGGCGGCTGAGGTCTTTACCGGAAAGGACTATCTTCGCCTGGCAAAAAACGAAGCCATCGCCAGAAAGCTATTTGAGAAGAAGCTGCTATCTGCAGTTTGCGGTGAAAATCTGATCTATGTTATTTCTGAGCAGGAGCAGCTGGCATTGCTTCCGCAAGGAGCCGTTCGCATTTTAATGGGTGCAGATCTGGAAACGATCCTGGATCGGTTTGCACAGCGGATGCGGGGAACATTGCCTCCGCCGGTAAAGAGCATGCTGGAGAAAAAGCACGGCTGTTTTGACTGCATAGAGCACGATTATCGCATCTACAATGGCGAGGGGATCGACAAAGTCTGTGCGGCTCTGGAGGAAAACTTATGAAAAAGATTCGCGAATTCATAGACCGGTATTACGACATACTGGCCTATTTGTTCTTTGGCGGTTTGACCACTGTGGTCAACTATTTGGTCTATCTGCCTTGCCATCACTGGTGGGGTATCCCTGCCGGAATCAGCAATATCATTGCCTGGTTTTTTGCTGTGGCATTTGCATTCCTTACCAATAAGCCTTTTGTGTTCAAAAGTCACGATTGGTCGGGAAAAACGCTTTGGCCGGAATTGACGAAATTTGTGGGTTGTCGGGTCGGCTCCGGCGTGCTGGAGACGGTGATCATTTGGGTCACAGTGGATATCCTGCTTTGGAACGGTCTTGTGATGAAGCTGATCACCAGCATATTTGTTATTCTTATTAACTATTTCGGCAGCAAATTCCTGATTTTTACCAAGAAAAAGTAATAAAACAACCGGCTGAAAAATCAGCCGGTTGTTTTTATTTACCGTATTTTTCTTTCAGATACACGATCGCCTGGCGGTAGCCGTCCAAGCCCTGCCCCTTGACCGTTTTTTCACAGTACATACCGGGGTAGGAGATATGGCGGAACGCCTCCCGGGAATCCACATTTGAAATGTGCACCTCAACCGCGGGAATGCCAACAGCCTTCAGCGCGTCCAGAATGGCTACGGAGGTGTGGGTATAGGCGGCAGGATTGATGACGATGCCATCGACTTTTTTGTAGCATTCCTGGATTTTATCCACGATCGCTCCCTCGTGATTGGACTGGAACTGCTGAATTTCCAGATTCTCTTCCCGGGCGGTATCTTCGATCAGCGCCAGCAGATCGGCAAAGGTCTGCTGGCCGTAAATATCCGGCTCCCGGATGCCCAGCATATTGATATTCGGTCCGTTGATCACCAGAATTTTCATACATTTCCCTCCAGAATCTTGGCGATGGTGTTCGCTGCGGTTTCAGGTTCGCAGTTGTTGTCAACGATGTGATCAGCAAAGCGTTGGTACATCGGCTTGCGGGCTTCATACATTTTTTCCAAGTCGTTGGTTTGAGACAGAGGACGCCCATCCACCGGTAATTTGGAAATGCTCCGCTGCAGCCAGAACAGAGTTCCGTTTTGGCGCAGCAGGGGATAGTTGCGATCCACCGTCACGCAGCCGCCGCCGGTGGCGATGACAAGACCGGACTGCTTTCCCAGATCCGCAAGCGTCTGGGTTTCAAGCCGGCGAAAACCGGCTTCACCAATGTCGGCAAAGATCTCGGGGATGGTTTTTCCGGCTTTTTCAGCCAAATACTCGTCCGCGTCCACAAAATTTTTACTGGTCCTTTTCGCAAGCAGACCACCGACTGTTGTTTTGCCGCAGCCGGGCATACCGATGAGGATTATATTCTCCATGGAATTTTTCAAACTGCGGTGAATTTTGGGAATCACATCGTCGGAGATCAGATTTCCCGTAAACCACTGGGCGCTTTCCTTGGCCTGGGCAACCAGCATTTCCAGGCCATTGCAGGCGATCAGCCCCAGACTTTCCGCGTCCAGAAGAAGCTGTGTCCGGGCAGGATTGTAGATCAGATCCAAAACGCCCTCCAACGCCGGGAAAAGCGTCAGATCTACGGGAGAAACGCCAACTTTTGGGTACATTCCTACCGGCGTTGCATTGACGATCACAGCAGCATCGCTGTGCAGATGCAGTTTTTCGTAGTTGTTTTCACCGCTGCGGGAGATGACCACGGGATCGGCGCCTTGTGCCTGCAATACGGCAACCACCGTATTGGATGCGCCGCCGCTGCCCAGCACAAGTACCTTTTTGCCGCTGACCGAAAGCCCGGAAGTTCTCAGCATCGTTGCGAAGCCGGAGTAATCGGTGTTGTGACCGATCAGCGAGCCATCATTTCTGCGCACAACAGTATTCACAGCGCCCAGCATTTTGGCACAGTCGGACAATTCAGCACAGTAGGGGATGACAGACTTTTTATAAGGAATCGTAACATTCAGACCGGTAAAATCCCCGTTTTTTAGGAAATCTTCCAGTTCTTCTGCACTTTTTTCGAACAGCGAGTAGCTGTAATTACCCAGCTGGCTGTGGATCTGTGGGGAATAGCTGTGGGCAAGCTTTCCGCCTAGAAGGCCGCATTTCATCACACGACCTCGCTGTAGCTGCCCAGATACTTGAATTCCTCGCAAAGGTCGTCCAGCTCGCACATCAGCTGCACAAATTCCTCGGAATAGATGGAGGTATCCAGATCAAAATAGAACATAAACTCAAAATCTCTGTCCGGCAGGGGACGGGACTCCAGTTTGGTAACATTGATTCCCAGCGCGTAAAGCCGTGCCATAACCCGGTACAGCGCGCCCGGGCGGTGATTCAAGACCATCATAATGCTGGTCTTGTCGGAGCCGGGGTAGATCTCCATATTCTTGCTGATGCAGATGAAACGGGTGTAGTTGTTGCCCTTGTCCTGAATGGAGCTTTCCAGCACCTTCAGTCCGTACAGCTCAGCGCAGCTGCGGCTGGAGATGGCAGCAGCATCCTTGCGGCCGGACTTGGCCACCATTTCCGCTGCAACTGCCGTATTTTCCACGGGGATGATCTTGATTCCGGTGAGCTTTTGCAGGAATTCACCGCACTGGTTGATTGCCTGCTCATGGGAGTAGACTTCCCGGATGTCGTTCAGCTTGCTGCCGGGCAGCGCCAGAAGGTTGTGGTCGATCTTCAGGCGGAAGCTGCGAACAATGGAGAAGCTGTGGCGGATCATCAAGTCGTAAACCTTTTTCACAGAGCCTGCAGTGGAGTTTTCAATGGGCAGAATGCCGTACTGGCACAGACCCTGCTCAATGGCGGAAAATACTGCTTCAAAGCTCTTGAAATACATAATAAAGGGGTTTTTAAAGATCTTTTCGCAGGCGATCTGGGAGAAAGCGCCCTCAACGCCCTGGCAGGCGACCATCGGTGTCTGGGGGAACAGCTTGGGGGTGTTGTTGATGGCCTGGGTGATCTGACCGTACAGAGGAGAAACGGTGTCGTTCAGCTTGCTCTGATAGCTGCGGCTCAGCTCAAAAAGCATAGAGTACAGCACACGTGTATAATTGGCCATTTCCGGACCGGCCTTTTGGGCCACATCATTGAGCTTCTCCCGTTCCCGGGCAGGAACAAAAATGGGGAGATTTTCTGCCTTTTTGTAATCAGCGATCCGGGCAGCAACATCCATCCGCTGGGTGAAAAGCTGCACCAATTGATCATCAATAGCATCAATTTCCTTGCGCATATCCTGAATATCCATTATTATTTCCTCCTGGTGGTCTGGGTGTTTCCCAAAAGCATATCCATTACCGCGATGGCGGCGGCTGCCTCCACAACGGGAACTGCTCTGGGCACGATGCAGGGATCGTGGCGCCCCTTTACCTGCAGCTGCGTTTGTGCCATTTGTGACAGAGAAACGGAGGTCTGCGGCTTGGCAATGGACGGTGTGGGCTTGACAGCCACAGTAAACAGCACCGGCATACCGGTGGTAATTCCGCCGAGAATGCCGCCGCAGCGATTGGTGGCGGTTACGATCTTGCCGTCAGCTACGGCGAAGGCGTCGTTGCAGTCACTTCCCATCAAAGTAGCGGTCTCCTCGCCAATGCCAAAGGACACACTTTTTGCTGCGGGAATGCCATAAACGATCTGGGCAATGCGGCTTTCAACGCCGCCGAACATAGGCTCGCCCAAACCGGCAGGCACACCGGTAATGGCGCATTGGATCATTCCGCCGATGCTGTCGCCCTGCGTCCTTGCAGCGGCGATGGCAGCTTGAAAACGGTCTGCAGAGTCTGCATCCAGGGTGGGGAAGAAATTACCCACCTGATCCAGCTGAGGCTGCAGGGGATCAAAGCGGCTTGCGGTTTGTTCGCCGATTTGGATAATGTGTGCGCCGATGCGGATGCCGGCCTCTTCCAGCCATTGCTTGCACAATCCGCCGGCAATGCAAAGCGGTGCGGTGAGCCGTCCGGAAAAATGACCGCCGCCGGCTGCGTCCTGAAAGCCGCCGTATTTGATCTGGGCGGTAAAATCCGCGTGGCCGGGACGGGGACAGTCCTTCAGATTCTCGTAATCACCGGAACGGGTGTTGGTATTGCGGATAACCGCGGCAATGGGTGCACCGCAGGTAAACCCATTGACGATGCCGGCTAAGAATTCCGGTTTGTCTGCTTCCTTACGGGGGGTAGACCAATCACCCTGGCCAGGCGCACGACGGTCAAGAAATGCCTGAAGCGCCTCCAGATCGACACCAAGACCTGCCGGAATGCCGTCCAGGGTCATACCGATACCGGCACCGTGGGATTGTCCGAAAATGGATAATTTTAAATTTTCACCGTAGGTACTGCTCATAATTTTCCTCCTAAACGGCGGTATTCTTCCCAGAAATGGGGATAGGACTTGTTAACGGAGTCTGCACCCAGAATGGTAACCGGCGTGGTGCAGGCGGTTGCAGCGATGGCTGCGGCCATTGCAATGCGGTGATCGTTGCACGAATCCACAATGCCGCCGCGCAGCCCGGTGCCGCGGATATACAGGGTGTTCTCATCGGCGCAGGCATTGCCGCCCAGGGCGGTGATCATTTGGATCACAGTAGCCACCCGATCGGATTCTTTCAGCCGCAGGCGGCCGATGTCAAAGAATGATGCGCCGTGATTGACGGCGGCAAAGACAGAAAGAATGGGAACAAGATCGGGGATATCCGCCACACGGATGGTGGCAGAGCCGCTTTTCAAGATGCTGAGGATCTCAATGATGAGCCGGTCGCCCTGAGGGGAATTTTCGTCCAGACCCAGTATGTCCAGATCGCTTCCCATTGCCTTGGCGGCCAGGAAAAATGCGCCGTTGCTCCAATCGCCCTCAACCGTGATCTTTCCCGGGGTTTTGAAATTGGGGGCCCGGAAGCGCTCCAGCGCCTGCCGGGTCATCTCAATATAGGGGCGAGACTCCACCTTGCCGATGATCTCCAATTCTGTTTCGCCGCCCAGCAGAGCCTGGGCAAACAGCAGACCCGTGATGAACTGACTGGAAACGCTGCCGTCAATGGTGTACTTTCCCGGCTTCAGCTTGCCGGTACAGCGGATCGTATCGGATGTGGGACGCTCCAGTCTGCAGCCCATACGCTCCATTTCTTCCCAAAGAGGGCTTAAGGGACGCTGGGGCAGACGCCCTGCCATTTGGAATGTAGCATCTACTCCCAATGCACCCACAATGGGCAGCATAAACCGGAGGGTAGAGCCGCTTTCACAGCAATTCAGAACGGCGGATCCGGCAATCTCTTTGATGGGTTCTACCGTATAGCCATTGCCGGTATATTCAATTTTCGCACCCAATGCGCGAAGGCAATCGGCGGTGGCTTCCATATCCCGGTTGGTCTGGGGACAGAGAAGCTCAGTTTTTCGGTCTGCAAAGGCGGCGCAGATCAGCAGCCGATGCGCCTGAGATTTGGAGGGTATCGCGGTGATTTTGCCCTGCAGCAGCCGGGGCTGTACGGTAATATCCATATCAAAGACCTGCTTCAATAAAATCTTTTAGTTCAGCAACCTCGGTTTGGCGCAGGATGCACTTGCCGATCCCCTCGGGAACCACCAACGAAACTGTTCCGCCAAGGCGCTTTTTGTCGGAAAGGGCACTTTCGAACAGGGCCTGCGCGGTATATGCGGTGGCGGCAGGCAGCTGAAATTTCCTGAGGATCCTGTGTACTGCGTCCAGTGTGTCAAGGCCGCAAATGCCGTATTTAACAGCAGCGCCGGTGACGATCGCCATACCCATGGCAACAGCTTGCCCGTGAGAAACCGCAAAATTGCTCAGTGCCTCAATGGCGTGACCGACAGTGTGCCCTAAGTTCAGCATCTGACGGGCGCCGGTATCAAATTCATCCTGAGCAACCACATCCCGCTTAAGCTCCACGCAGCGGGCGATGACGCTTTCCCGGTCAAATTCCAGGCCGTCACGCATCAAATTGGCGAACAGTATTTCATCATACAAAATTCCGTATTTGATGACCTCTGCGCAACCGTCCCGGAAGATATCGCCGGGCAGCGTGTTTAAAAGGTCGGTATCGCACAGCACCAGACGGGGCTGATAAAATGCGCCGGCCAGATTTTTTCCTGCATCCAGATCAATGGCAGTTTTGCCGCCAACAGAGGAATCCACAGCCGCCAGCAGGGTAGTGGGGACCTGGATATAGGCAATGCCGCGCAGAAAGGTTGCTGCAGCAAAGCCGGAAATATCGCCGACCACACCGCCGCCCAGGGCTATGATGCAATCGCAGCGTGTAATGTGTTTTTTTGCCAAAAAGTTTAGAAGCAGCAGGTAATTTGCGCCGCTTTTGTGGGATTCACCGGCTGGAAATACATAATTTACTACCCGGTAGCCTGCATTTTCCAGCGCAGCGGTTGCAGCCTCGCCGTAAAGGGGCCAGACATTGCTGTCGCTGACGATGGCGGCTGTGCCTGGTTTGCAGACCTTGGAAAGCTCTGCGCCCAGGTTAGGCAGCAAACCGCTGCCGATCAGGACATCGTATTCAGTTGAAGCGGTAATGTGGATGACTTTCATCCGTCTACCTCCTCCTTGCGCAGTTTTCCTTCTTCCAAAAGTGCTGTCAGCTTCTGCAGATCCTGGGTCTGCAGCGCATCCCGATAGGCCATCAGGCTGTCAATATAAGTGTCCAGCTCAAAGAGCATATTTTCCCGGTTGTTCATACAAAGCTCTGCCCACATATTGGCGTTGAGCCAGGCAACACGGGTCAGATCCTTGTAGCTGCCGGCAGAGAAGCCTTTGTGCTTCTTTGCGGTGGGGGACTTGATGTAGGCGTTGCTTAAAATATGGGGCATCTGGGAGGTGAAGGCTATGAGCCGATCGTGCTCCTGCGCTGTGCATACGGAGAAAAATCCGAAATGGCAGGGCGCAAGGGCATTTTTTACCCGATGCAGCAGCTGCATATTGTCAAAATCGTGGGGGACGAGCACCATCGGTGCACCTTCAAACAGATCAGCACGGCTGTATTTAAAGCCGGAGAACTGAGAGCCGGCCATAGGGTGTCCGCCAACAAAGGTAAAGCCGTATTTTTCCGCCAGCGGGAAGCAGCGGCTGCAGATTTCCTCTTTAATGCCGCAGCAATCCATAACAAGGGTGTCCCGGGAGATAAACGCGCCGTTTTCCTCCAGCCAGGCGGCAGAGCCGTCGGGATAAATCGCCAGCAGGATCAGATCGCACAAAGGGATGCTGCTTTGATCCAGCTTGCCGTGGACAGCGCCTGCCAGCATGGAAAAGGCAAGCATATTCTCATCCTTTTCTGCGGCGTAAACGGTATGCCCCTCCAGCGCAAAAGCCCGGGCGAAGCTGCCGCCGATCAGACCCAGTCCCAAAATACCAACTGTCATTTCAGAGCCTCCCGGATCAGGTTCACCTTTTTGTTCAGCTGTGCGAATTGGGCAGGCGTCAGGGACTGCGCGCCGTCACACAGAGCGCAGGCGGGATTGTTGTGGACCTCCACCATAATGCCATCTGCACCGGATGCCACAGCGGCTGCTGCCATCGGCGGCACCAGCTTGGATTTTCCGGTGGCGTGGCTGGGATCCACAACGACCGGCAGATGGGTCAATTCGTGCAGCACCGGCACCGCAGACAGATCCAAAGTGTTGCGTGTGTAGGTTTCAAAGGAGCGAATACCCCGTTCGCAGAGGATAACATTCTCATTGCCCTCGCTCATAATGTATTCAGCGCTCATCAACAGCTCCTGCAGCGTATTGGCAAGACCACGCTTTAAGAGAATGGGCTTATCAGTCTTGCCCAGCTCCTGCAGAAGATCAAAATTCTGCATATTTCTGGCACCGACCTGGATAATGTCCACATCGGCAAACAGATCCAGTGCTTTGATGTTCATGATTTCCGTAATGATGGGAAGGCCGGTTGCTTCTTTGGCCTTCAAAAGCAGGCGGATGCCCTCGTCCTTCATACCCTGGAAGGCGTAAGGGGAGGTGCGGGGCTTAAATGCACCGCCGCGCAGCACATCAGCGCCGGCTTCCTTCACAGCCATAGCGACTTCGATGATCTGCGCCTCGGATTCAACGCTGCAGGGGCCGGCGATCATTGCAAAATGGCCACCGCCGAACTTGGCGTTACCCACTTCAATCACGGTATCGGCAGGGTGAAACTTGCGGTTTGCCTGTTTGAAGGGCTCAGAAACCCGTTTGACAGAGTCAACGATCTCCAAACTGCCCAGCAGATCCATATCCACCCGGCTGGTGTCACCGATCAGACCCAGGATGGTAATATCCTGACCTTTGGAAATATGCACATCCAAATTCATACTGCGCAGCCAGGCCACCAGATGGTCGGTCTGCTGTTCGGTGGTGCCGTGCTTCAATACTGCGATCATAATACCAACTCCTAAAAAATGAAATGCCGCACAGAAGCGATTCTGTGCGGCTGTTTTAGATACCTACAAAAGTTTCCGGAATTCCTTGCAGCACAAATCGCTATTACTTTTTGACAGTAAAGTAATAGTAGCTAAAGTAAAACTGTGCAGCAAAATTGTGAGCGATCATCAAAAATGCCTCCAAACCGGTAGCTTTGAGTGCATTATACCACGCGAAAATCCAGATTGCAAGCATATATCTGCGCTTTTTTGGCATAAATATGCAAAAAAATCAGGGAAGGAGCATACATACGATCAAGCTGGTCACCAGCACGCTGTAACGGGAATCCCTGTGAATGTCCGCCGGCTTTTGGGAATATTGGCTGTGGTAGCTGCGGATCGTATCCATCACAGACCCGCAGGCAGGCACCGTAGGATGGACGGACTGCTTCAGATATTGGAGGAAATAGGATTGCAGCCGGTTTTCATATTCCCGGTGTGCCTGAAGCGGATAGGGGAAATACTCATTGTGGGCAAAGGTAAAGGCATCCACAGTGTAGTGGATAAGCTTGCCCATGGAATAGTAATCCCAAAGGCGCAGTTTATTTCGCCGCTCCAGACGGCGGGACAGCCGGAACATAAACCGGCTGGCATTGCTGTAGTTGTGTCCTCTTAGCCATTTGCAGCGCAGAGAGCCTTTGAGGTATGTGGCCGGGTTTAGATCCGGCTGAGTGCAGCCAAGCTTGAATGCAAAGGCATACCGCCTGGGTGCGGCCTGCAGATAGTTTTGCGTGAGAAATCGTCCCAGAGATTTGTGGCTTGCCCGTTTGATATGGGTTGCACCGCCTTTCTGACAGAATCTGTTTTGTCTGGATTATACCATACAGACGGTGGAAAATCAGCCGGAAAATGTTGTAAAAAAATGCCGCCTGCAATCTGCAGACGGCATTTGCGGTTATTCCGTTACAGTGAATCCCTCGGTGGTTACAAGTGCGCCGTTGAAGAAAATATCCACGGTGTATTCACCGGGCTTCTGGGGCATTGCCGGCATATCCAGCTCGGAATACCGGTCATCCCACATGGCGACCCAGATCCGGGTCCGGCCCTGGTTGGCGCTGACGACCTTGCCTTCGGCATCGCGGACGACAAACAGCGTTTCAATATCGTCCTGGTCATCGTGATACCGGGTATCCAGGTGCAGAACAAAGGAGGCTTTTTCGCCCACCTTAAAGGTGGTGGTGAAATCGCTTTCGTACAGATTGTACCAGCGCCAATCGGCATTGTCCGGTGTCCAGCACATACGGAAGCTGAAATTCTCCCAGGTCACGCCGTAGCTGTCAAATCGCTGGGCTTGGTCGACCTCAAACTTCGTGCTGCCGCCAAATACGGTGGTGTCATCGCCGGCCTGAATCGCGACAGTATAGCTGGCACCGGGGACCAGAGGAGTGATGGTACCGCTCTTTGCGCCTTCGCAGTGGATGACCTGCTTTTCACCGCCGTCTACCGTGTAGAGCAGGCGCCAGCCGCCCTCCGGAGCAATGCCTTCAAAGTCCCAGGTGACGGTCATTTGGCCGGGCTTGGAATCATCCAGCTTGATGTTTTTGACGGTGACGGAATTTGCGGAAAGGCTTACCCATTTGCTGACGGTCATATTATCTGCCTTGACATCAATGGTATAGCCCTGGGCAGGATCCAGCCCTTCAATGGCGATCTTCGTGTCCTCTACAGTGAAGGAGGCGTTAAAGCCCTCGGCATTGTAGCAATGGACGATCCAGCTGCTGACGGTAACATCCTTGGGCGCCTTCCAGGCAACCTGCAGCTTGCCGTCATAAAAACCCTTGATGGTCAAGGATTCGGGATAGATCAGATCGGTGGCTGTGTAGGTAATGGTATCGGTACCGACCACATGCAGATCCACGACGGGAGCAAGGCGGAAGGTGTAGGTCTTTCCAACGGTAAGACCGGTTACGGTAGCCATATGGCCGTTGCATTCCACAGTCTTTTCTTCTTCACCGGGCGTGCTGTAATAGATACGCCAGGCGAAATTATCTTCGCCCCGTACGGTGAAATTCAGCTCCACAGAGCCGGCCTGATTGCCGGTAATTGCGGTAAAGCTTTCGATATTGGTCTGGGCATCGGTGGTGTGGCTTGCGGAGGTAGTTCCGATCAGCCGGTGGAAACCGGAAACCTCCACCGTGATCTTATAGTGGGTGTTGGAGGTGATGCCGGTAAAATGGGCAGTGTTGCCGGAAACATTGGAGGTGAACTTGTTGCCGTAGGTATCCTGACAGATCACGGTCAGCAGTTCGTTGTCCACCTGGGTATCCAGCGTAACAGTCATCTCGCCAAATCCGCTGCTGACAGTGATGTTCTGTACCAGCTGGACATAATAGTTCTCGTAAAAGGTGTAGATACCGACAGCCAGGAGCAGCAGCACCAGAATGGTGGAAAGGATAACCACGGGGGTATTGTGCTTTCTGCGGTGAACGGCAGAGTCATCCTCGTACTGCATATAGTCACGGTCGCTGTCTTTGAAGGGGGTTTCGGCTTCTTCCGTTGCCTCCTGCGATTCTTCTTCGGCTTCGGTGGCTTCTTCGGCAGGCGCCTCAGCCACTTCTTCAGGAGCCGCTTCCGTTTCTTCCGGGATCTCATCTTCTGCAGCGATTTCCGGCTCGGGGAGAGTGATCTCCATCGGCTCGGGAACGACGACGGGACCGGGAGTCTCATGCTCGATCAGCTCGTCAGCCTGGGCCAGCATTGCGGAGGTATCGTCCGTAACTGCAGTATCTTCCAGCTCCTGAATATCATCCTCTCCGGGTGCAGTTTCATCCAGTTCAAATCCGTCAATAACGAACTGCTCTTCCTCCGGATCCGTTTCAGTTTCTTCAGCAGGTGCGGCTTCCGGCGCAATATCCCCGTCGTTGATTTCCTCAGTTACGGCATCTTCAACGGGTGCATCTTCGGATTGTGCAGCCTCAGTTTCATCGTCAACGACCTGGCTGGCATCGGTTTCCTCTGCCTGGATCTCCTCTGTGGGCTCAGCAGCTTCTTCAGCAGCTTCGGTTTCCCCGTCAGGCTCCTCTGCCGGAGCTTCCGGGATGGGAGCGGGGATAATAGGAACATCATTGACGCTGTTGCGCTGCATATATTCCACCAGCTCCTGACCCATTTCGGCAGGATCCTGCCAGCGATCCTCCGGATTGCGGGCGCAAGCCTTCAGAATAATCTGTGCCATCTCATAGTCTGCATAGGCTGGAGGCGGCAGTTCATCGCCGTCCAGTTCGGGCAGCATACCGTTGTTATATGCCTGATACAGGATAAGACCTGCGGCATAGATATCCATGGTGGTATTGAGTGCAGCGTAAGCATCCGCGATCTCCGGCGCGGTGTAGGCGCTGCGGTATCTGTCCGGCAGGGAAGCATATTTCAGCGAATCCAGCTTGATAAAGCCAAGATCGCCAATGCGGTACTCCTGCGCGTCGGTAAGGAATACATTGCCGGGCTTTAGGTCTGCATACAGATAGCCGTTGCGACGGCATACGGAAAGCGCAGCGCACAGATCCAAACCCAGATTGACGGCAGCCAGATGGGTCATGGGATTGCTTTTAAAGTGCCATTCCAGCGTGGGACGGTATGCACCCAGCAAATATACATCGTAGCCGGTGGCATCCTCCATGGGCACAACCTGCCAGCCATCGTAGCTGCAGAAACCCTCGATCTGGGACAGCTTTTGCAGCGCCTCCGCCTCCTCAACAACACCGTCTGCCAGCTCGCGGAAATAGGACAGGGCAGCTTCCTTGGAGGAAAAAGCGCCGGTGAGCAGCAGGGCGTCCAGCTGGACCTGAGATGCGGGAATGGAAAGGATCTTTACTATGTACTTATCGTCAGAGCCATTTTTGATGGCAGGGCAGTAGCAGATGCCGTGGTGGCTGCTGATGGCAGAGCCCATCATATAATCCGACAATAACGGCGAAATGAGTTTCGGTTCAGACAAACCTGTCGCCTCCTTCGTACGAAATATTCCCCTATATGATAAAATAAAAGTTAACAAAATGCAACCATATTTTCGTTTTTGGATCCGATAAAATGATTTTATGTTAACAAAAAGGACAGCAGGATACTTGCAAATATAAGAAAACCGTGTTATAATACAGAAAATTGGCGAGCGCTCTGGCTTGCCGGACTGGAGGTCCAATTATGAATAAAGTGATTTGCGACATCTGCGGCACAGCATATCCGGATACTGCGGCAAGATGTCCGATTTGCGGCAGTGCAAAGACGGATGCGGAGACCACCTCTGCTGGCACGGAACGGCGTGCTTCAGAAGGCTATACGGCTGTTAAGGGCGGCCGCTTCTCCAAGCAGAATGTGCGTAAGCGCACCGGCGGCAAGACCCCGGAACGCAGCAATTCCGAAAGATCGCGCCGTTCTCAGGAGGACGAAGGCGGCAACACCGGCCTGATCCTGCTGGTGATTTTCCTGCTGGTGGCTATTATTGCCGTTGTGATCTACATAGGCATCAAGGTATTCAATACAAATGAGCCTGCTGTTGACAATCCCGGCACCTCTCAGGTGACCCAGCCCAGCACCGGTGATCAGACACCCACTGACGCTACCGGCACAGTACAGCCCAACACCCCCGGCGACGGCGTTGCCTGTGAGAGCCTGAAGCTGTCCAACCAGACCATTGAGTTTGTCAATGCCGGCGATACCTGGACCCTGCAGGTCCGCCCCACACCTGCCAATACGACAGATGCTATCACCTTCACCAGCTCCGCGCCTGATGTGGTCACCATCGACGATTCCGGCCTGCTGACTGCAGTTGGCGCCGGCCAGGCGACCATTACGGTCACCTGCGGTACGGTCACAGAAACCTGCCAGATCAGATGCAGCTTCGAGAATCCGCCGACGGATCCCAGTACCGATCCCACCACGCCCACCGATCCTACCGGCCAGGGCACTACCAATCCTACAACCGCAACGACCCCTGTCGGCCCTGTTGACCCCAACTTTACCTTTGAATTCAACACCAAGTGGAAGGATGAGACCTCCGGCAAGTGGGATACCTCCATCCTGAAGCAGGGTGAGACCTGGAAGGCCTATACAAAGGATCTGAGCGTGGATCCCAGCCAGATCACCTGGACATCCGATGACACCTCTATTTGTACCGTGGAAAACGGCATCGTTACCGGCGTCGCTCCCGGCAAGACGGAAGTGCACGCAACCTACGGCGGCAAGACCTATACCTGTATTGTCCGCTGCAAGTTTGAGGCCGGCCAGACCGGTGATACCGACACAGAAACCGATAACGGCAATGCAACCGGACCTTATACCATCAGTTCCGAGGATATGACCATTGCTGTGGGCAACTTCTGGTGGCTGCGGCTTAAGGATGAGGACGGCAACGAACTGGAGGTTACCTGGACCGCTGAGGATGACTCCATCGTTTCCATTGACGGCAATAAGATCTACGGCGAAAAGGTGGGCAAGACCACTGTCAGCACCACCTATGAAGGCGTGACCTACTCCTGCATCGTTCGCATTAAGGCGGCAGAATAAGTAAAAAGGATACGGCAGCACGAAATGTGCTGCCGTATTTTTAGTCGTTCATTGCGTGTTGACCTTTGCGGAACAGCAGGGTGATACACCACAGACCGGCCAGGCCGACAAGCGTATAAATGATTCGGCTTACAACGCTGCCTTGCCCACCGAACAGCCACGCAACAAGATCAAACTGAAAAATACCCACCAGACCCCAGTTCAGACTGCCAATGATGGAAAGGAGCAATGCAATGGTATCCATGTGTCTACCTCCAATTAAAAATTTTGACATCCATAGAATCCCCAGTCTGGATAGGATTTATGCATTTACAAGTTGCAAAAATGCGAAGTTTTCGATATAATATTGGCAAAACTGAAGGAGAGAAAAGGGTATGACCACTGTGAATGAATGCGCATATGCGAAAATCAATCTGACGCTGGATGTACTTGGCCTGCGCGATGACGGCTATCACGCGCTGAAAAGTGTGATGCAGACGGTGTCGTTGTGCGATGATATTGAGATCAGGGTCGGCACGGGTGAGCCCTGGTGCCTGCGGTGTGATGCAGACGGTGTTCCCCTGGATCAGCGCAATCTGGCATGGAAGG
Source organism: Oscillospiraceae bacterium (assembly GCA_017410075.1). Taxonomy (GTDB): domain Bacteria; phylum Bacillota; class Clostridia; order Oscillospirales; family Oscillospiraceae; genus Faecousia. Next base: position 31,637 of record JAFQRK010000078.1, read on the forward strand.
CGGCGCAGGTGTTCTGCGATGCCACCGGGATTGATCCGCAGGGGATCGAAATCCGCATCACAAAGCGCATCCCCAGCCAGGCCGGTCTGGGTGGCGGCAGCTCCGATGCCGCGGCAGTATTTCGGGCACTGAATCGCCATTACGGAATGCCGCTGACAACGCAGGAACTGGCTGACCTGAGCGCAATGGTGGGCAGCGATGTGCCGTTTTGCGTGCTTGGCGGTACGGTGATGGTGGAAGGCAGAGGCGAGTTTGTGCGAAAGCTTCCTGATATGCCGCAGTGCCATATTGTTATCTGTAAGCCGGAATTTCCGGTATCCACCCCCGAGCTGTACCGCAAAATCGACAGCTGCATCATTGATAAACATCCCGACAACGACGCAATGGAAGCGGCGATCGAAGCCGGTGACCTTTTGGCGATCGCAGAAAATGTCCACAATGTTTTTGATCCCATTGTTGGAGCTGACCATCCGCAGATCGGGGAAATCAAGGCGATTTTTGCTGAATTTGGCGCATTGGCACAGCAGATGTCCGGCTCGGGCTCTGCTACCTTTGGCATTATGCCCGACAGGGCAAGCGCGGAGGCGGCCTGCAGCAGGCTGAAAGAAGTGTATCGGCAGGTATTTATTGCAAGCCCCGTATAATTCTCCCAAAACCGTCCATAATGGAAGTATTTCCTTATGGACGGTGTTTTTATGAAAAAATTACTGAAAATGGCAGCCTTTGCGCTGGCAGTTTATGCCGCATTCTGGTGCGGCAGTGTGGTGTCTGACCGCAATGCACTCAACGAGAATTTGATCCGTATGCACATTGTGGCAAATTCCGATTCCGAGGAAGATCAGGCGCTGAAGCTGAAGGTGCGGGATGCGGTTATCCAAAAGCTGCAGGATACGATGGAAGCGTTCCCCACCATTGAGGAGGCGAGGAAATATCTGCAGTCCCATCTGCCGGAGCTTCAGGAATTCGTAAATCAGGTGCTTAGTGAGCTCGGCTCTGCGGATTCCGCGGTGGTAACGCTGGATCATGAGCCGTTTGACACCCGTGAGTATGACAGTTTTACCCTTCCTGCCGGGTATTATGAGGCACTTCGAATCACCATAGGCCAGGGGCAGGGGAAGAACTGGTGGTGTGTGGTATTTCCGTCGCTTTGTGTCGGAAGCAGCGATGATTTTGCAGATACGGCGGCAGGTGCCGGATTTTCTGAGACATTGACAGATACGCTGCAGGATGCGCCCCAGATCCGCTTTTTCCTGCTGGATTGGCTGGGTCGGGTTGAAAATTTCTTCCGAAGTTTGTAATTTACTCTGTTATTCAGCCGCATTTTGTGATATGATGGGCCTAGAGAAAGAAAGGCGGTGCACAAATGCTGCGGTTGCTTTTGGGAAAAGACTGGATCACAGTGAAAAATGAAATACTCAGCCGCATCAGCGATGATGTGGCTGCCCGGCGTGTCGGCCGGATATTAATGGTCCCCGAGCTGATCAGCCACGATACGGAGCGCAGACTTTGCGCTGCGGCAGGAGATACCGCCAGCCGTTTTGCTGAGGTGCTGTCTTTTACGCGGCTGGCTCGCAGGGTGTCTGATGCTACCGGCTGTAAGCTGCCGGAGTGCCTGGATAACGGCGGACGGGTTGTGGCTATGGCAGCAGCTGCCCGGCAGCTGCACAGCCGGCTGAAAGCCTATGCTTCCGTGGAAACTAAGCCGGAATTTTTGACCGGCCTTGTGGATGCGGTGGATGAATTCAAGCGCTGCTGCATTACGGCAGAGGATCTGGCAGAGGCCGCAAAGCAGGCAACCGGCAGCCTGGCACAAAAGCTGGAAGAGGTTTCACTTTTGCTCAGTGCCTACGATGCGCTGTGCAGCCAGGGCAAGCGGGATCCCAGAGAGCAAATGACCTGGCTGCTGGAGCAGCTGGAGGATGGCAATTTTGGCGAAGAACACTCATTTTACATAGACGGATTCCCGGATTTTACCCGGCAGCATTTGGCGATTCTGGAGCATTTGATCCGGGTATCGCCGCAGGTCACCGTGGGTTTGAACTGTGACCGGGTGGATTCCCGCAATGCCGCATTTGAGAAGGCGGCGGATACGGCTGCAGCCCTGATCAAATGCGCAAAAGCTGCCGGCGTTGCGGTTGTGATCGAGGATATTCCCGGTCGCGACAGTAACCTTGTGAATGTCTGCGGCGCACTGTTCCAAGGGCAGCTTCCTCAGCAGGTGACAGACCTGCAGACCCTGCGCGCAGATTCTGCCTTCGACGAAGTACAGGTGGCAGCGGAGCAGATTTTGGCGCTTGTCCGCAGCGGATGCCGCTATCGGGACATCAGCGTGGTATGTGCGGATATGGCGTCTTACCAGAATTTTGTGGATCTGGTTTTCCACAGATGCGGCATTCCGATGTACCGCAGCGGCACGGAGGATGTGCTGCGCAATACGGTGGTGGTAACCGTTCTGGCGGCGCTGGATGCGGCGCTGGGTGGCTTTGAGCAGCGGGATGTCCTGCGGTATCTGCGCTCTGTGCTTTCGCCGCTGGATGCGGACACCTGTGATCTGGTGGAAAATTATGCGGTGACCTGGAATGTTCGGGGCAGCCGCTGGCAGAACGCCTGGACAAATCACCCCGATGGCCTTCGGGGAATTCCAAGTGAAGAATCCGATGCGCTTTTGACCGCTTTGAATGCAGCAAGAGAGCTGGCGATCACGCCGCTGACACGCCTGCATAAGGGTTTTAAGGAGACTGCGAATCTTTCCGGTCAGGTGGATGCTCTGCGCAGCTTTCTGGATGAGATCGGCCTGCAGACCCGCCTGGAGCAGCTTGCACAGCTGTGGGATGCTGAAGGTGATAACCGCAGCGCACAGATCCTGAATCAGATCTGGGATATCCTGCTGTCTGCATTGGAGCAGATGCAGGGCGTTTTGGGACAGACCGCCTGGGAGAACGAAGTGTTCACCCGGCTGCTGACCCTGCTGCTGAGCCAGTACAATGTTGGCACGATCCCACCGGTGCTGGATGCGGTAACAGTGGGTCCTGTCAGCGCAATGCGCTGTCAGCAGGCGAAGCATTTGATCGTTTTGGGTGCTTGCGAGGGCGCATTGCCCGGTTACGGCGGCGCATCCGGTATTTTAACAGATCAGGAACGGGTGCAGCTGCGCAGTATGGGCGTTGCCCTCACCGGCGGTGCCATGGAGGGCATCCAGGCAGAATTTGCGGAAATTTACGGCGTTTTCTGCGGTGCGACCCAGACAGTCACCGTTTCCTATCCCGGCGGACAGCCGTCCTATGTTTATCGCCGTTTGGCGCAGATGTGCGGCGGCGAAGTGTATAAAAAGCCGGAGCTGGTTGCGGCGCTGACCGATGCCTATGAAGCCGGCGCCTATCTTGCACAGTGGGACGCGGCGGCTGCTGCCCAAAAGCTGGGCGTTTTGCAGCAGTATAGTGATGCATCCGACAAGATCCAGCACGATCTGGGCAGGATCGACACAGAAAATGTGAAAAAGCTGTATGGCTCCCGTCTGCATTTGTCTGCCTCACAGATCGACCGTCAGGCAGAGTGCCGACTGTCCTATTTTCTGCAGTACGGCCTGCGCGCAAAAGAGCGGAAGGAGGCCACTGTGGATCCGGCAGAATTCGGCACATATGTCCATTGGGTGCTGGAGCATACTGCCCGGGATGTGATGAAGCGTGGCGGCTTCCACCTGGTCAGCCTGGAGGATACTCTGCAGATCGCAATGTCCTACTCGGACCGCTATGCGCAGGAGAATTTCAAGCAGGTGGATTCCCAGCGGATCGCATATCTGTTCCGCCGCAACAGACGGGAACTGGAAATGGTGGTCGAGGAGCTTTGGGAGGAGCTGAAGCAGGCGGACTTTGCGCCTGCGGAATTTGAGCTGCAGTTTGGTGACGGCGGAAAGATGGATGCCATTGCGCTCAATGCCAATGCAATGCAGGCCGTGCTGCGCGGTTTTGTTGATCGGGTGGATATCTGCAAAAAGGACGGAAGAAACTACTTCCGCGTTGTGGACTACAAAACCGGCAGGAAGGATTTTGATTACTGCGATGTGTTTAACGGCGTTGGCTTGCAGCTGCTGTTATACTTGTTTGCCCTGGAGCAGAATGGGGCGCAGATCCTGGGCGATGACCCCATTGCAGCCGGTGTGCAGTATTTTCCTGCCAGGGCGCCTCTTGTTGCGTCGGACAGCAAGCTGACGGATGAAGAAGCCAAGGCCGCCAGACAGAAGGAATGGAAACGCCGCGGACTGCTTCTGAATGATGACGATGTTCTTGCCGCGATGGATAATGAGGATATGTCCCGGCTAAGCTGCAAGCGCAACAAAGACGGCAAGCTTACCGGCGATATTGCGGACAGACAGCAGATGAAGCTGCTTCGCCAGTATATTTTTGCGCTGCTGGGCGCTATGGTGGATGAGATCGCTTCGGGTAATGTTACGCCCAATCCCTATACCCGAGGTACCAGTCACGATGCCTGCACCTTCTGCCCCTTCGGTGCGGTTTGCCATCCGGCAGCGGTGGAGGGCAGGCGAAACTATAAGACGATGACAGCCCAACGATTCTGGGAGGAGATCGAACAGGAGGTGGATGACCGTGGCTGAGAAATTGACGCCCCAACAGCAGCAGGCAGTAGAAAACCGGGGCGGTAAGCTGCTGGTCTCTGCCGCCGCAGGCTCAGGCAAAACAAAGGTTCTGGTTGACCGCCTGATGGGCTATCTGCTGGATCCTGCCGATCCGGCAAATCTGGACGAATTCCTGATGATCACATATACAAAAGCAGCGGCGGCTGAGCTGCGCGGCAAGATTGCCGCCAAGCTGTCGGAGCGTTTGGCGCAAATGCCGGAAAACCGGCATCTGCAGCAGCAAATGCAGCGGCTGTATCTGACCAAGATCTCCACAGTCCATGCTTTCTGCGCCGATATTTTGCGGGAATATGCCTATATGCTGGATATCCCGGCGGATTTCCGCGTGGCGGATGAAAATGAGTGCAGGGAGCTTCGGGACAGAACGGTGGAGAAGCTCCTGGAAGGTGCCTATGACAATGCGGAAAATGATCCGGATTTCCGGGCATTTGTGGATGCGCAGGCACTGGGACGGGATGACCGTCTGGTATCGGAGATACTGCTGAAGGTTTACGATGCTGCCCGCTGCCATCTGGATCCTCAGAAATGGCTGGATGATTGCATCCAAAACACGGTTGCAGCCGATATTACGGACGCAGCCCAGACAGTTTGGGGCAAATATCTGGTAAACGATCTGAATCACTATCTGGATCTGCAGATCCAGGCAATGACCGCCTGCGCTGACGCAGCGGCCCGGGCTGTGGGAATGGAAAAACCTGCAGCATTGCTGGCAGATGCGGTCTGTCAGCTGAAAAAGCTGCGGTCTGCAGCTACCTGGGATGAGATCGTGGAGCGGAAAGACATCGACTACGGCCGCCTGACCTTCTCGAAAAAATGCACAGATATTGAATTGACCGAGCGCATCAAGGCCATAAGAACAGCCTGCAAAAAGGGACTGGAAAAGCGATTGAAGAGCTTTGCGGATTCAAGCGCGCAGGTGCTTTCGGATGTGTTTGCCACTGCGGCATCTGTCCGGGGTATCGTGGCGCTGGTGCGGCGGTTTGACCGGGAATATGACCGTGCAAAGCGTGCCAGACGGATTTTGGATTTCGGCGATCTGGAGCACAACTGTCTGGATCTGCTGCTGGGAAAGCAGCGCAGCGGACCTACTGCTGCTGCGCGGGAGATCGGCAGCCGCTTCCGGGAGATTATGGTGGATGAGTACCAGGATTCCAACGCCGTGCAGGATGCTGTTTTTACTGCCCTGACGGAAAAGCGGCAGAACTGTTTTATGGTCGGCGATGTGAAGCAGTCCATCTATCAGTTCCGGTTGGCGGATCCCGGCATTTTCCTGGAAAAGTACGCAGAGTATGTACCTGCAGAGGAAGCCAAGCCCGGTCAGGGCAGAAAGGTAATGCTTTCGTGCAATTTCCGCTCCGGCGGTGATGTGCTGAAAAGTGTTAACGATGTGTTTTCCTACTGTATGTCTGAAAGCGTGGGAGGTCTGGTCTACGGCGAGGAGGAAGCGCTGAGAGAGGGCATTCCCCATACGCCTCTTGGAGAGCCGGAGGTGGAGCTTTGGACTGTGCCGGTGGCGGAAACCACCTACACAGAGGAGGCCGCCTTTGTAGCACAGCGTGTTCAGCAGCTGCTGGACGGTAGCCATTTTGTCCGTCAGGGAGATCAGCTGCGGCCGATCCAACCCGAGGATATTGCGATCTTGCTGCGATCTCCGGGAAGTGTGGGAACATATTATCAATGGGCGTTGCAGAATCTGGGAATCCGCTGCATTACCGGCGGCGGAGAGGATCTTCTGCAGACGGAAGAGGTGTCGGTGCTGCGATCTATTTTGCAGACGGTCAGCAATCCCCGGCAGGATATTCCGCTGCTGGCGACCCTGGTCAGTCCGGTTTTCGGCTTTACTGCCGACGATCTGGCGGCCTTCCGTGCCGGAAACCGGCGGTGCTGCATCTATGATGCATTGCTGCAGTCAAAATCGCCCAAAGCGCAAGCATTTTTGCAGACGCTGCAGATCCTGCGCCGGGAGGCACGGATGCGCACCCTGGCTCAGTTGATCGAAAAAATCTTTATTCTCACCCGGATGGACAGCATTTACGCCGCCAAAGAGAGCGGTGCAGCACGGAAGAATAATTTACACACCTTCTATATGCTGGCCTGCGATTTTGAAAGCATGGCACGCACAGATCTGGAGCAATTTCTGGATCATCTGACCGCAATGGAGGAAAAGGGCCTGATCGTTGCCGGGGAGCAATCTGCTGCCGGTGCGGTCACGCTGATGAGCATTCACAAATCCAAGGGACTTGAATTTCCGGTGGTATTTGTCTGCGGTCTTTCCCGTGAATTCAATCGGGAAAGCGCACGGGCCCATGTACTGTGCGATCAGGAGCTGGGCCTGGGCCTGTCCTTTGTGGACACCAAAAACCGTGTGCGATATCCCACCGTTGCAAAGCGGGCGATTACTGTTAAGACAGTCGCAGACAGCCTTTCTGAGGAGCTTCGGGTGCTGTATGTTGCGCTGACCCGGGCCAGGGATCGGCTGATCATGACCTACGCCTCCCGGACGCTGGAGAAGGATCTTTCAGAGATCGTCAGCCGGATGGATTTGAGCAGCCCGGAGCTGCTGACAGCAGATGTGGTCTGTCCCGGTGAATGGGTGCTGATGACGGCGCTGCGCCGTACGGAGGCAGGCGAGCTGTTTCGGCTTGGCGGCAGACCTATGCTGACACAGCCCGGTGACCCGGTGTGGAAGATCGCAGTTTGCGATGCACCGGAGGCGGTGGAGGAGGCTCCGCAAATGTGCGAGCAGCCACTAAACCTTCCCGAAGGGACGGTGGAAAAACTGCAGTTGGGGCTTGAATTCACCTATCCTCATATGGCTGCTACGGTTTCGCCCTCCAAGCAAACTGCCACCGGCAGAAAAGGTCGGGATAAGGATATGGAGGCTGCGGAGGATGCACCGGCTGCGGAACGGATGGCAAGTCATTGGCGAAAGCCCGGAGAAGGCCGCCTGGCAGGTAAGGAGCTGGGCAATGCTGTGCACGCATTTATGCAGCATATCCGTTTTGAAGCCTGCGCCGATGAAATCGGCGTTCAGCAGGAATTGACTCGGCTGATTGAGGAGAAGCTGCTGACCCGGGAGCAGGGATCGGTGATCAACTGCAAAAAAATTGCCGCGTTCTTTGATTCCCCCTTGGGTCAAAAGTTGCGCGCAGCGGAGGAAGTGATCCGGGAATTCAAATTCTCGATCCTGGATGACGGCATCCGCTACGATGCGGAATTGGAAGGGGAAAAGGTGCTGCTTCAGGGTGTGGTTGACTGCGCCGTGATCGGTACGGACGGCATTACGGTCATAGATTTTAAGACCGACTATGTCACGGAAGAGACGGTGGAAGATCGGGCGCGTTATTATGCACCCCAGGTGCAGGCGTACGCCCAGGCTCTGGAGCGGATCTATCAGAAACCCGTTGTGAAAGCGGCTTTATATTTCTTCCATTTAGACCGAACTGTAAATGTAGTATAATGCGTATCGGCCACACCCTTTGGTGTGGCCGATTGCCGTTTAGCGGTTGTTCTGATTGTTCTGGTTGCGGTTCTGGTTGTTGTTCTGGTTCTGGTTGTTGTTCTGGTTCTGGCTGTTGTTCTGGTTCTGATTGTTCTGATTCTGGTTCTTATTCTGGTTTTCCATTTTTAAATCCTCCAATATTTGTACTGCGGCTTAGCCGCTACTCTAGCATTCCCGGTATTTCAGGATTTATCCTTCGGCTTAAAAATCAGGCTGACCAAAAGTCCGCTGAAAACAGCGGCAGCGATGCCACCGGCGGTAGCTTTCAGACCGCCGGTGAAAATGCCAAGAAAGCCACTTTCATCTACTGCCTCCCGGACACCCTTTGCCAGGGTATTTCCAAAGCCTGTGAGCGGAACTGCAGCGCCTGCACCTGCGAATTCCACCAGTTTTTCATAAAAACCCACGGCACCGAGGAATACACCGATCACCACATAGCTGACCAAAATTCTTGCAGGGGTCAGCTTTGTTTTGTCGATCAGGACCTGACCGGCTGTGCAAAGCAGTCCGCCAATAAGAAACGCCTTGATATAATCCATCTTAATCCCTCCCTCCGCGGATACATACAGCGTGGCATACGCCGGGGATCGGCAGACCCTGCTGTGTAGAGGTGGGGGACAGCAGCGCACCGGTTCCGCAGAACAGAATTTTGTTCAACTCACCGCTTTTTAACCGATCCAGCAGGTAACCGCAAAGTGTTACTGCGCTGCAGCCGCAGCCGGAGCCGCCGGCGTGAACATCCTGCCGGGTCTGATCGAAGATCAGCGTACCGCAGTCTGCCAGCTTTCCGCCCAGGGAAACACCCTCCTTTTGCGCCAGTTCCAGAAGCAAATCCTTACCAAGCTGCCCCAGATCACCGGTTACGATCAGGTCAAAATCCTCCGGGCCGATGTGCAGATCGGAAAAATGTGTGCGGATGGTAGACCAGGCAGCCGGTGCCATGGCAGCGCCCATATTATTGGCATCCTTTATGCCAAGATCAGTTATGGCACCTACCGTGCAGCTCTCGATCCGGGGGCCGACACCGGCTGAGCATACCAGCGCGGCACCTGATCCGGTAACTGTCCACTGTGCAGTCGGTGTTCGCTGCCCACCGTATCCCAGGGGAAAGCGGTACTGCCGCTCTGAGGAGGCAAAATGGGAGGAGGTCATTGCCACAACATTATCCGAGAATCCACCGCTGACAGTCATCGCCGCCAGAAGCAGACTTTCTGCCATGGTAGAGCAGGCACCGTAAAGTCCCAGATGGGGGATTCCCGTGTTTCGCATAGAAAAGGACGAGCCGATACACTGATTCAAAAGATCTCCTGAGAAAGCCAGGCCGATCTGATGACGGGAAATGCCGGCTTTGTTCAGCAAAGTGTCCAGAGCCAGCTTTTGCAGCTGTTTTTCCGCCAGCTCCCAGGTTTTTTGACCGAAAAGCGTATCCTGGGATGTGATATCAAAATAATCCTTCAGCGGCCCTTCCGATTCTTTTTTCCCGGCAACGCTTGCCCAGGCGGTGATCACCGGCAGCTGAGGAAGAACGAAGCTTTGCTGACCGCGTTTGTTGTTTGCCATTTTTCCACCTTCTTAACATTTTTGTTAGTATGTTCTGTTGGACGAAAAATATGAAAAAAGCCGGCATCGCAAGATGCCGGCTTTCGTTTATAAGACCCGTTTTGCGCCGTAATAGCGCTGCGCCCAGTAGGTGTTGCTGAGGGATGTGACCGTGACGCCCTTGCTGGAGGATGCATGGATAAATTGGTTATTTCCAATGTAGATGCCCAGATGGGAAACACCGCTGCCCTCGGTGTCAAAGAACACCAGGTCACCGGCCTTCAGGCTGGACTTGGAAACCTTTGTGCCGACGCCGTACTGCGCCTTGCTGGTGCGTGGCAGGGAAATGCCGTGGGCATTGAATACATACTGCACAAACCCGGAGCAGTCAAAGCCGCTGGGTGTGCTGCCGCCCCAGACATAGGGAACGCCGATGTATTTTTTCGCGGTGGCAATAATGGCGCTGGCTGTGGGCTTGACCTTATTCAGCGCTGAAGCGCTGGGCGTAACACCGGTGGATTTTCCGCCGCGGAAGAATAGGGGAGACTTGACAGAATCCCGATTTTCATAGGGGATCTCGGTCAGCTCCACATAATCGCTGCGGATATAGCCCACCACGCTGCCGTATATCACCTTAAACCATTTGTTGTTGATGCCGATGATGTAGGCGGTATCATTGATCGCAGCACTGGCAAGGCTTTTGTAGCCCGTGCCGGGCCCGCTTCGGATATTGACCTTATTTCCGGTGATACGGCCGTAGCCAAGCTCGGCGTTTTCCCGGGTAGCGGCATCCAGATATTTGCTGTGCATATAACCGGTCTGCAGATTGTAGATGACCTTATACCAATCGCCGGTTTTGCCCAGCAGAACGACAACCTCGTTGTCGTAGGCATAGTCTAAAGTCTTACTGCCGGTGCTGGGGGATGACCGCAGCCGCAGCGACGATGCATCCACAAACGCAATTCCGGTTTTATATTCCGTACCGGCAGCGCTGGCGTGCACGCTAAAAATGTTTACAAAAAGAAAAATTGTCAGCACAAGGCTGACAATACGCGTAGTTCGTTTCATACGATGCCCTCCGTCTTACTCAAAATAGAAAAATTACTTGCCTGCCAAAGCACGCTCAAGCCATACACAGCCAAAATCCAAAGCGGTGTAGAGGCCGTCTTTCTCACCTTTCTTTACGACCCGGTCGCGGCTCTTGGCAGCGGGGTCAGTGAGCTGTAACTGAACAGAAACCTTAGAGGCTACATCCAGATCGCCGACCTTCTTGGTCTCCAGAATCTGAAGCATAACGATGTGGGAATCTGCCATGGATCCGTAATAGATCAAATTGTCCTTCCGCATCAGCGGATGACCCTTATACATAAGGACTGCATTTTCTTCAGCCATTTCGGTTACCTCCTTTAAAAAATGTAGTCAAATTGTAACACTTTGTAACCGAAGTGTCAACGCTTGGCGGGTGATTACCAGAACTTGGCAAGCTTTCCGCCGGATAAGACGGGGGTAGGATTTTGTAAGACGGAGGGGAGTATGAAATTTTGTTTTTCTAAGCAAAAGAGGCTTTTGCCGTGGCAAAAGCCTCTTGGCTGAAATGAGAATCAGGCCAGATAGCAGCGTACCAATTCCTGCAGGAGCTCGTCCCGGTCCAATTTGCAGATCATACTGCGGGCATTGTTGTAGTTGGTGATATAGGTGGGATCCTCAGTCAGCAGGTAGCCAACGATCTGGTTAACGGGATTGTAACCCTTTTCCTTCAGAGCGTCGAAAACAGTACGGAGAATTCGACGCATATTTTCCTTGTCGTCGCTGGGAACAGTGAATTTAACAGTATTCTTGTCCGTCATGATATCGACCTCCTTTGAATCGGTATTGCTATTATATCCCAAAATTTTACGCTTGTAAAGACCTAATTTGAAAATTTTTCGAACTTCTGTTCGTTAACGCAGAATTGCGCCCAGCTTTTCCTTCAGCGCGTTCAAAACCTTGGTCATCACGGCCTCGGAATCCTGGTCGGTCAGGGTGCGGTCATCAGAGCGGAGCTCCAGGGAGAATGCCATACTCTTTTTGCCATCGGGAACGCCCACACCGCGGTAAATGTCGAACAGACGGATGCCCCGCAGCAGCTTGCCGGCAGCAGCGGTGATCACATTTTCCGCCTCAGCAACGGTAACCGCTTCGTCACAGACGATAGCCAGGTCGCGGCTGACAGTGGGGTACTTGGGCAGGGGGGTATAGGTGGGATCGGGCAGCTGCAGAGTGAACAGCTTGGAAAAATCAATTTCTACGCAGTAGACTTCAGCATCCATGCCGTAATTCTTGCACACCAGCGGATGCACCTGGCCCATATAGCCCAGCTCTATGCCGTTGATGCTGACCATTGCGCAGCGGCCGGGGTGATAGGAGGGATTGTCCTTCACAGCGGTGTAGCTTGCCTTGGGCATACGAAGACCGGTGAGGATGGCTTCCAGCTCGCCCTTCAGGGTGAAGAAGGTCTCGTTTGCACCGTAGGTGCCCAGCACCAGCATCTTGGGCTCTGCAGGCAGAACCTCGCCCTCGGTGGGCAGGTAGATCTTTGCCAGCTCATAGAGCTTGGCTGCCTTGTTATGGTAGGCATAGTTACGGGACAGAATGTCCAGCATGGAGGGCAGGGCGATGGTCCGCATAATGGAGGTATCCTCGCCCAGAGGATTCTGGATGCGCAGAGCATCGCGCAGCTTGGAATCGCCGGGCAAACGGATCTGATCGAAGATGGCGGGGGATACGAAGGAGTAGGTGATGATCTCGCTGTAGCCCAGGCTGCGGCACAGAGCGCCTGCCTTGGATTCTGCCAGCATATAGGGAGAATAGCCGCCCTGGGTAGAGGTCTTGAAAGCGGTGGTGGCGATCTCGTTATAGCCGAAGGAGCGGCCGACCTCCTCCGCCACATCTGCCATCAGGTTCAGGTCAGGGCGGAAGGAGGGAACCTTGATGGTATCGCCATCCACTTCGATCTCCAGCAGATTCAGATACTTGACCATATCCTCTTTGCTGATATCGGTGCCCAGCAGGCGGTTGATCTTATCGCACTCCAGGGGCAGGGTCTTTTCTTCGGGAACATAGTTGATGATGTCGATAATGCCGTCCATTACATCGCCGGCCTCCAGAAGCTCCACCAGTTCGCAGGCGCGCTGCACGGCAGGAACGGTCATCATCGGATCCAAATTCTTCTCAAACTTGCCGGAGGACTCGGTGCGCATACCCAGTGCCAGAGCGGTCTGGCGGATGGAGGTTCCGTTAAAGTTGGCAGATTCAAAGACAACTGTGGTGGTGTCATCCAGAATCTCGGAGTTCTCGCCACCCATAATGCCGGCAAGGCCAATGGGCTTATTTTCATCAGCGATCACCAGCATACCGGGCTTCAGATTGCGGACATTGCCGTCCAGAGTAGTCAGGGTTTCGCCTTCCTCAGCTTCCCGGACAATGATCTTTCCGGAGGAGACATAGCGATAGTCAAAGGCGTGCATAGGCTGACCGTACTCCAGCATCACATAGTTGGTGATGTCAACGATGTTGTTGATGGGGCGGATGCCATTGGCCCGCAGACGCGCGCGCAGCCACTTGGGGGAGGGAGCGATCTTTACATTCTTCACCATACGGGAGGAATAGCGGTTGCACAGCTCTGTGGCAGGTACATCCACATCCAGCATCTCGAAGATGCTGCCGCAGTCGCTGCCCTTGACAGTAGGCTCGTGGTGCTTCATCTGCATACCGAAAGCGGCAGCGGACTCTCTTGCCAGACCGATGACGGAGTAGCAGTCGGGACGGTTGTTGGTGATCTCAAAGTCAACGACGGTGTCATCGTTGCCGATAACCGTATTGATATCCTGGCCAACGGTGCAATCCTCGTCATTGAGGATCCAGATGCCGTCAAGAATGGCGTTGGGGAAGTCGTTCAGAGTCAGACCCAGCTCTTCCAATCCGCACAGCATTCCGTTGGATACCTCACCGCGGAGCTTGCCTTTGGTGATGTGCACGCCGCCGGGCAGGTAGGAGTTGTGCAGTGCAACAGGCACCAGATCGCCCTGCTGCACATTCTGTGCGCCGGTGACGATCTGCACGGGAGCATCTTCACCCACATCCACCTGGCAGACCCACATATGGTCAGAATTCTCGTGGCGGACAATGGAAACCACCTTGCCAACCTTGACATTCTTGATCTGGCTGTCCAGCCGTTCCCAGGTTTCTACCTTCTGACCGAAAATGGTCAGCTTTTCCACATATTCCTTATCGCTGACGGAGGACAGATCCACAAATTCTTCGTGCAGCCATTTTCTGTTAAGCTTCATAATCTATCCCTCCTTAGAACTGATTTAAGAAACGAATGTCGTTGTCGAAGATAAGGCGCAGGTCGTTGATGCGCATACGGCCCATCGCCATACGCTCCAGACCCATACCGAAGGCAAAGCCGGAA
>JAFQRK010000079.1 GCA_017410075.1 Oscillospiraceae bacterium
ATCAGAATATCCACATTCGGGAAGACCTCTGCCAGGATCTCAATACTGGCGCGGAACAGCATCAGACCCACTTCCCAACGGCGGGTATGGGTGTAGAACACAGACTGGCTGCGGTGGTCATACTGATTGGTGATCGCCAAAGTGATGGGAATACGGTCGTAGCCCTTCTCAATGGCAAATTCAGATGCAGCAGAGAGGATCGCTTCGGTGGTGGTCAGGTTTTCGCTGCAGATGCAGGGAATGACCCAGCCTTTCTTGGCAGCTTCCTCATAAACTGCAAGTACATTTTGGCGTCCTGTAATGATCGGCATAATACTCCTCCATTTTTTAGTAGTGTAGCAACCCGGTTACACAACGGCAGCCATACTTTCGTGCTTCTGCTTTTCTGTTTCAGAAACCAGCTTCAGCAGGCTGCTGCCATCTAGCATCATCTCATAATAATGCAGGATCAGCTTTGCCAGCTTGTGTTCGTCCGTCAGTTGAGAAACTTCCAACAGTGCCGCCTTTGCCGCATCCATCGACTGGATGCCGCCGTTTTCCTTTAAGTACCGGCGCAGACCGGCAGCTGCACCCAACGCAATATATGCAGGAGTGATCCCCTCCTCTATTGCAAGCAGGGATGCGCCGATCAAGCGGTCCTCCAGACTCAGCTTTCGGGCAGGGTCGCCGCCAACTCTTTGGCAGGTATCCTGCAGCGCGGCATTGGTAAAGCGGTAAAGAAGATCCGTAATATGCTCCTGCAGATCCATCATCGGCGTGCCGTAGCGTTTGCAAAGCGCCATTTCACTCTCCTGCATAGCATTCTGCACCAGAATACGAATCTCCGGAACGGCAATGGCCTCATAAATATATTCCAAGCCCAGCAAATTTCCCAAATACGCACAAGTAGCATGCCCCATATTGTGTACATAGAGCTTGCGCTTGATGTAAAAATCAAAGGGCGCATAGGGAACCATATTCTTGATCTGCGGTATATCGCCCTTAAACGCAGCCTTATCCACCGGCAGGAAGCCATACTGCTCCACGCATACCCGCATAGGCTCGCCGTCCTTCATCTGCTCCGTCTGCACCGGCACCATTCTGCCGATGGAAGCCTCCACCAGACCCACGGTCCGGTCAAACCTTTCCTGCTCCTCGGCAGCCAGCTCCGCCTTGAGCATACCCTCCAGAATTTTGTTGGCATCATTTAAGTTCTCGCAGATGATGATGTTCAGCGAACCTTTGCCCATTGCCCAGCGTTTGCGCAATCCTGCCACAATATTGGGCACAATGAATTTCAGGATTCTTGCGCCTACCGCAGTAGCCATAATATCGCAGCCTGCAATCGCATCGGATGCCGCCTCGGCATCATTGCCGTTGACGGCTGTAACATTTTCCACCCACACATCCTGATAGCCTTCGCTGGAAACATAGCGCACAGGGTAGTTGCGCTTTTCCTGCAGTGCCTTCACCACCGGCTCAGCTACATCGATAAAGGTAACCTCATATCCGCTTTGGCTTAAAAGCATACCGATAAAGCCGCGGCCAATATTGCCGCCGCCGTACATAACAGCTTTTTTCATATCATTTCCTCCTTCGTCCCAGGTAGAGTCTCCGGAGGGCTTTATAAACTTCATACCGCTGATCATAGATCGCCCGGTTTGCGGCGTTGGGCTCAACGGTCTGACCGTACTGCCAGAATCTTTCTCCCACCTTAAAGGGGTCTTCATCGGTTACCGCAGCGATACCCAAAATGGCACTGCCCATAGCGCCGGTTTCTTCTGCCTTAACCGTAATCACCTTACAGCCCAGAATATCTGCCTTGATCTGCAGCCAGGCAGGAGACTTGGCGCCGCCGCCACAGGCATACAGTTTCGTAATTTTTACACCGTTTTCTTCTAATTTCTCCTGATTATACCGCATTTCAAAGGTAATTCCCTCCAAAATACCACGGTAAATATCCGGAAGTCTTGTCTGGGTGGTTAGACCGGCAATCAGACCGGTCGCCCTGGCATCCATATCCGGCGTGCCGCCCATTCCCTGCAGGAAAGGCAGGATCATCAGCGATGTGGGCTTGTCGGGGCATTGTTCGTTCAAAAGATCGTAAATGCTCTTGTTTTGCGCTGCAGCTTCTGCTCCCAAATGGGCAGCCAGCGCATCCCGATACCATTTCACCACCGAGCCGGCTGAAATATTATAGGCGTAAGTAACAAAGCCGTCGGTGTCCATATAGGGCACGCAGGCAAAATTGTTTTTCTGGAAATCAAGGCTCTGCGGAATTGCACCAAACAGCGGTGTCAGGCACTCACAAGTACCGGAGGTATCCACCGCATCGCCGATGTTCTTCACACCGGCACCCAGGGCGTTGACGATTTGGTCGTGGGCACCCATAACGACTTGCACATCGGAAGGTAGTCCCAATTTTTCCGCGATTTCCGGCAGGATCATTCCCACCTTGCCGCCGGTAGGCAGGACATTGGGCAAGGTTTCCCCGCTGATGCCGCACAGCTCCAGCAGCTCCTTCGACCAGCACCGGTTTTCCACATCGTACAGCAAGCTGCGGCAAGCCAGGGACACATCTGCACAAGCCTTACCCGTCAGCCGATAGGTAATGTAACCGGCGATAAACAGGTACTTCCAAACCGGTCTGTCCGCTACCTTTCGGGTGTAGAGCATCTTGGACAGCGAATAAGAAGCATCGGGCAAGATCTTAGTGATGCCCATAAACTTCTCCTCGCCCACAGTCTGCACCAAATGGGTAAATTCTTCACTTTCGGTATTACCGAAATACAGCAGAATATCCGTCAGCGCCTTTCCGTCCTTGTCCACAGCCACGAAGGACTCGCCAAAGGAGGAAACCGTAATAGCGGCAACCGCATTGGTATCGGGAAGCTGCTTTACGCACTCCCCTATCACCCCGAATACGCAATCTGTCATCATTTCTGCCGGCAGATTCACCTGGCCTGCTATCAGAGGATACTCCCTATAGGCAATGGCCAGCTGTGTACCGTCTGCACAGAATGCAACACATTTACAGCCGGTTCCGCCAATATCGATACCTAAACTAACCACATAATCACCCCTTTTCTTTAGAATACTTTTTCTAAAGAAGAATACTATGGGTATTCGTTTGGGATATATGGTATTCGTCCGGTTAATGAATGAATGTCTATTTCTTTCTTGGGGCTTTGGAAGTATGCAGACGGTAATTACTGGCAGATGTACCTGTTTCCTCCTTAAAGATCTGGGAGAAATAGCAATAGTCCATATAGCCCACGCTGTAGGCGATCTCTGCTACGCTCATATCGGTTTGTGTCAGCAGTCTGCAGGCGTGCTGGATCTTCCGCTTTTTAATGTATTGGGCAATTCCGCAATTCAAATACTCCCGTACCGCGTTGTACAGCCGGGTGCGGCGCATATGGAAAGCGGTGCAGATGTCCTCCACCGTAATGGGGTCGGCAATGTGGGCATCAATATACGCATCCAGATCCCGGATAAACTCCGCCCGGGCAGGGATCACCCAGTTGTTGGACAGAAAATAGGTTGCCGCCGCCTGCAGAAGTGTGGCTGACGCCTCCATTTCCCGTTCCGTTTTTGTCTGCAGCGCATCAATGATCTTCCCGATCCCCGGGAATTTTTCTTCTGAAAGCTGCTGCTTTATCCGGTTGCGGGTCTGGGTCTGGTGCTCCGCAGGCAGCACCTGACCGAACATAATATAGCCGATAACACCGCTGTGGTCATAAATCGGCACGACTGCATCGATCAAACCCATATGGCAGCGGGCGCTGACCGCCGTCTTTTCCCTTTTGCAGCGCTCGCACAGCTTCCGGTCGCAGGCGTCGCATTTTTGCGACAGCGCCGGATCCGTACAGATTCGACTGCAAAAAGTCTCCTTCCGGGGCGGATAGGCAATTAGCTCCTGCAGATTTTCGTCGAAAATAACCGAGCGTATGTGGGTTACGGTATAGTAATCCCGCAAAACCTTGCTCAAATTGTAAGTGTTCAGATTCAGCATAAACATCACCTTTTACATAATAGCACAGAAAATGCCCCACTTGCAAGGAAAATCGGCATTTTCCCACAAATTTTGCGGAATTTTATATCGTGCAAAAATATCTGTCCTGTACGAAATTCCAATATTTCAAACAAATTTCTCTATTCCTGACAGCGTTGTATTTGTATGATAGCCTTAGATTAACACATTAAGGAGGATCATACTATGGTTAAATCTAAAGCTGCATTTGTGGTCTACGGTGTCCATAAGGACGGTCTGCTGGATCCCGACGGCAATCTGTTCATCGACGAAAGCGTTATCGAAAATTCCAAGAAGGCATTGCTTGCCAAGGACATCGAGCTGGCTGTTGAGCCCCTGATCATCGCCACCAAGGAAGAGGCCAGAAAGGTCATCGTTCCCCTGGCCAGCGACGACAGCATCGACACCCTGGTTCTGTTCTCCGGCACCTGGGTATGGGCTGCCCATATGATTGGCGCCATCCGTGAGTTCGCCAAGAGCGGCAAGGGCATCGTCATCTGGACCCACGACGGCTCTCAGGGCTGGCGTCCCGTTGGCGGTCTGGTTCTGAGTGCTGCGCTGAACGAAGTAGGCATCAAGCACAGATTCGTTTACGGCAGCTCCGCTGATGATGAGATCGTCAGCAAGGTCGCCAACTACTGCAAGGCTTCCGCTCTGAAGAAGAGCATGGAGCTGACCACCCTGCGTACCTACGGCGGCCGCGGTATGGGTCAGACCTGCGGCGTTGCCGATCCTTCCCAGTGGATGAAGACCTTTGGCATTGACATCGACACCCGCGACACCCACGAGCTGCTGCAGACCGCCAAGTCTGTTCCTCAGGCTGATGTGGACGCTGTCTGCGACTGGATCGACGCCAACTTTACCACACCCATTGCGCGCACCGAGGACAATATGCGCTCCGTCCGTATGTATCTGGCGCTGAAGGCTCTGAAAGAAAAAGACGGCTACGACTACTACACCATCCAATCCTTCCCCGGCATGGGCGACTACTACACCGCTACCTGCTTTGCACAGAGCATGATGCTCAACAACGGTGTTCCCACCTCTACCCTGTCCGACTTCAACACCTGCCTCAGCTCCATCATTATTATGGGTCTGAGCAAGGATCCCATCTACTACGGTGACTTCCAGCACATCGACCGCGCCACCAACGAGATTAAGATCATCGGCGACGGTGCCGTTCCTCCCTGCCTGGCAAATGAGGACGGCGTCAGCCTGGCGACTCACGGCATTCCTACCGAGGGCGAGGCCGGCGGCATCTCCATCAAGCTGGTGTGTAAGAGCGGCAAGGGCGTTCTGGCCCGAGTCAGCCGCGTAGACGGTCAGTTCCAGATCGCAGTTGTCCGCTGTGAAGTGGTACAGCCCGATCCCGCCAAGCTGGAGGAGCGTCTTCACGAGTGCGGCATCCCCTTCTGGCCCCACGCTTTCGTGCAGGTCAACGGCGATGTGGACAAGGTCGTTGCCAACTGGAACAATGAGTACGCCTGCCTGGGTTACGGCGAAGATCTGTACGAGCAGATCATTGCCTTCGGCGAGCTGATGGACATCAAGGTCCTGGCATTCTAAATAACCGAAAATTGCCACGCAGGAAACTGCGTGGCAATTCTTAAAAAAGAGGTGTTTTTATGACACAGCGTGAATTGCAGCAAAGCGGCCATCCGTACAAAATGGATGATGAGCTTTGGTCTTATCACTACAATGCCCTGCGCATCGAAAAGCTTCTGAACGAAACTCCCGGAACAGAGCGAAAGCGCCGTATGGAGCTGGTACAGGAACTGTTCGCCTCTGCCGGCGAGGGCAGCTATATCCAGCCGCCGTTTTACTGCGACTACGGCTGCAATACAACCGTAGGCAAGAATTTTGACTGCAATTTCGATTGCGTTTTCCTGGATTGCGGCAAGATCACCATTGGCGACAATGTGCTGATCGGCCCCAAGGTTGGACTTTACGCTGTCGGTCATCCCATTGACCCGGCGCTGAAAGCCGAGGGCTATATCGTCCCCTACCCCATCACCATTGGAAGCAATGTCTGGATCGGCGGCAGTGCCACTGTCTGTCCCGGTGTGTCCATTGGCGACAATACCGTCATCGGTGCCGGCAGCGTTGTGACCAAAGACATTCCTGCCAATGTGGTAGCCGCAGGCAATCCCTGCCGGGTGCTTCGGCCCATTACGGAAGACGACACCAGGTATTGGGAAGAACGAATAAGAAAATTCCCGGAATGCTGACGCATTTCGGGAATTTTTTGTGCAGTTAAGCGGACAAGGAACCGTTCGAAACCATTTTCTCACTACGGCGCACTGCCCTTAGGGCTGCTGCTTCTTTTTCGGCTGATAGCGCATATCGCTGACAGCATAGACCGTTACAAAGGCTTTGGGATCTACCTTGTGGATAAAATCCATCAGCTTTCTGTATTCGTTTTTGTCCACGATGGTAACCATCTCCATATTGGGGGTGCGGTCGTACGCGCCGATGATCTCGCCCAATGTGGCACCGCTGTGCAGATCGTGGAGCACAAAATCAACAATGTTATCCAGCTCCTTGGAAATGACGCAGACCCGGCGCTTGATATTGACACCAAAGATGAAATGATCCAGGATCAAGCCGCCAAAATAAGTGCCCAGCACGCTCAGCACCACCGTCTTGCTGTCATAGCACAGCGCAGACGACAGCGCCACAGCCATACCGGAGTAGGCCATTGCCTTGCCCAGATCCATTTTCAGATACTTGTTCATTATCTTTGCCACAATGTCCAGACCGCCGGAGGATGCATTGCGGGGGAAAAGGAATGACAGGCCCACACCGACCAGCAAAATGTGGCAGGTCACATCCAGAATCGGCTCCTGGGTAATGGACTGAAAATTGGGGAATATCCACTCGTAGATTCCCATCACCACCGGCAGAAGCAGCGAGCAATACACCGTCTTGGCGCCGAATTCCGGACCGATCAAAAGGAAGCCAAGGATCAGCAGCAGCGCATTAATGATCAGGGCGATAACAGACACCGATAGCGGGATATAATTGCTCAGCACCATTGCCAGAGCCGTGCTGCTGCCGATGGATACCTGGCTGGGCAGCATAAAGAAATGAACGCCTGTGGCAATCACAACCGTGCCGAATGTAATGATGATGAATTCTTTTATGGCATTACGAAATTTCATAGAGCTAACCTCTTTTGCTTATATCCGCTTCCAGGTTCTTCTGCTGAACAGGATCAGCACCGGGAAGATCTCCAGTCTGCCGATCAGCATCATCAATGCCAGTGCGATTTTGGAAACTACGCTGTAATCCGCATAGCTGGCATAAGGGCCAATGGCCTCAAACGCCGGTCCGATATTGGAAATGCAGGCCAATACCGCAGAGAAATTGCTGAAGAAGCCGTGTGTAACTGTATTGACGCCTGCATCCGATGCAATGCTGACAACCTGCCCGTTCGCCGGGTCAAAGGACAAGATAAATACTGCCGCCAGCAGCAGGAAAAGATACAGCGTGATGAAGCCGAAAACATCGTTGATGGTCTTCTGCTCCAGGGTCTTTCCCTCGAAGTTTGCCTTGGGGACATAGCGGGGATTGATCAGCTTACGAATGTTGATAAACGCGCCCTTCATTGCAATTACGATACGCGATACCTTGATGCCGCCGGCAGTAGAGCCGGCCATTGCTCCGGTAAACATCAGCAACACAAGAACGGTCTTTGCCAGCATCGGCCAAACATCATAATCCTGCGTTGTAAAGCCCGTGGTGGTCATCAGAGAAGCCACCTGGAAATAAGAATGGCGGAACGCTTCTTCCGTAGTATATACCTGCGGATAGGATTCAAACCGCGCCATCAGGCTGAGGAACACAAAGCCAATGGCACACACCACCATCAGGAAATAGCTGCGGAATTCTTCGCTGCGCAGCACATCTCTGATCTTGCCGACCAAAATCAGATAGTACAGGCTGAAATTCACGCCGAACATAATCAGGAAGGTAGCCATTACATACTGGGAAAACGGATTGAACATCTCCATACTTCCGGGGATGAAACCGAAGCCGCCGGTACCTGCACAGCCAAATGTGGCCAGCAGGCTGAAGAAAAACTGCTCGCTTTCGTAGCCGGCAATGGGCTTGTCCAGCATCAAAATAATGATTTCCAGAACTGTCATACCCAAATAGATCAGGTACAGTATTCTGGTGGTAACCTTCATCTTCGAAACGATCTTGCCCACCTGCGGTCCGGGGCTTTCTGCCCGCAGCAGGTGCATAGAGGATCCGTCGTTGCTCTCCGGAATGAAGATCAGCACGAACACAAGGATTCCCATACCGCCGATCCAATGGGAGAAGCTTCTCCAAAAGAGCGTAGAATGGGACATTGCTGTAATATCTGTTACGATACTGGCGCCGGTTGTGGTAAAGCCGGACATGATCTCAAAGCAGGCATCCACATAGTTCGGGATATCGCCATTGATGACGAAGGGAACCGCGCCAAACAGCGCCATAACCACCCATACCAATGCCGTCAGCGCAAAGCCCTCTTTCTGGTACAGGGTATTCCGCCTCGGTTTCAGCAGCTGCAGCAGCAATCCCGCAATTGCCAGAACAGCACTTGGGATCACAAATGCCAGCTTATATATCAGCGATTCCCGGTAAAAGAAGCTGACCGCAAGAGGCGCCAGCATCAGCAGCGCCTCAAGGATCATGATCTTACCCAGGATCTTGCCTATCTTTCTATAACTCATATGCCACCTTATTCAAACACATCGTTCAAATCGTCAAAGTTCTTATGGGTGGTTACCACCACAACATTGTCGCCGAGCTGGATCTGCGCATTGCCGTCAGGGATGATGATCTCATTCTGGCGGATAATGCAGGCCACCAGGCAGTTCTTCTTCAGCTGCAGCTCTCGCAGGGGCTTGTTATAGAAACGGTTTTCCCGTCTTGCAGCAAACTCCAGCGCCTCGACCTGGTCGTTAACCAGCTGGTACATCGTCAGCACATTACTGCCAACCGTATTGGCCAGGGCGCGGATATAGCTGATGATGCGGCCTGCGACGATCTGCTTGGAGGAAACATTATTGTTGATTCCCAGCTCATCGAGCATACCGAAAAGGTCATCACTCTTGATCTGGGTGATGGTCTTCTTTACCTTCTTCTTATTGGCAAACATAGAGACGATCATATTTTCTTCGTCAATATCCGTCAGGGCCACAAAGGCATCCATCGCCTCGATCCCCTCTTCCAGCAGAACATCGTGCTGGGTGCCGTTGCCGCAAATAACCGTTACCCGGGGCAAAAGCTCCGCCAATTCCTCGCATCTTGCCGGATCGCTTTCCAGCAGCTTCACATTATACTTCTTCTGGGACAGAAAATCTGCCAGATAGTAGGCCGTTCTGCCGCCGCCGACGATCATAATGTTCTTGAAAGCAGACTTGACCAGCTTTACCTCCGCCAGGAAATCGCCCAGCATCCTGGCATCGGCGGTAAAGTGGATCTTATCGCCCTCCTGGATCTGGAAACGGCCGGCAGGAATTATGACCTGATCGCCCCGCTGTACTGCGCAGATCAGCACTCTCGTATTCAGTTTTTTGCCCAGGCTGATCAGCGTCTCACCGATCAGGGGGCTGTCCTTCTCTGCCACGATCTCAGCAAGCAAAACTCTGCCCTTGGCAAAGTGTTCAATGCGCACCACGCTGCGCAGGTTGATGATATTGAAGATCTCCTCCGCCATTTCCAGTTCGGGATTCACGATCATAGCAATGCCCAGATCATCCTTCATCTCAATGATCTGCTTTCTGTAGTCGGGGTTTCGCACACGGGCAATGGTATTGCGCACGCCCAGCTTTTTCGCAACAAGGCAGGCAAAGACATTCAGCTCATCACTGTCTGTCAGCGCGATGGCCATATCCGTATCCTGAACATTGGCCTCTTTCTGAATATCCAGGCAGGCACCGTTACCCACAACGCCAAAGACATCATATTTCTCGATGATTTTTTCAACCTTCGCCTTATCTTCATCGATGATGGTGATGGTATGGCCCTCACCGGACAGATGCTTCAGAATCGTTCTGCCAATGGTGCCAAGACCAATAATTGCAATTTTCATCTTACTGTATCCCTTCCCGTCTTGATTTTCGCCGGAAAACACTTTTGCTTAGAGCATATTATAGCGCACTGTGTCAAGAATTTCCACTACTTTTTACAAAATTATTGCCGCTTCAAGATGCATATACCACCTGTACAGTATTCTTTATGATATAATTTTGAAAAACTGTAATATTTGTTCCGTTTTTCCTGTCTTATAGGGTGAAGGATCCTTTATGAAGAAACGAAGGGGGGAACCGCATTGGAAGATCGAGATATTATAATGCTCTACTGGCAAAGAAATGAGACTGCCATAAAAGAGACCGCCCAAAAATACGGTACATATTGCTATACCATTTCAAATAATATCCTGCAAAATACGGAGGACTCTGAAGAATGCGTCAATGACACCTGGCTTCGCGCCTGGGATTCCATACCTCCCCAGAAACCTGCCAGCCTGCGGATGTTTTTGGCGAAGATCACCCGCAATCTTTCCCTTAATCGTTTCTATGCCCGGTCTGCGCAAAAGCGCGGCGGCGGAGAGATCACTCTGGTCCTGGAGGAGCTATCAGAGTGCCTTGCCGGCGGATCTGATGTCGTAAACGAGTACGAAGCCAAAGAGCTTGGACAATATATCCGCAGCTTCGTTCGGTCACTGCCTGCGCGGGACGGCAATGTTTTTGTTCGCCGTTACTTCTTCACCGAAACCATTGCAGCCATTGCAAAGAAATATGGTATGACCGAGAGCAATGTTGCAGTAATACTAAGCCGAACTCGGGCAAAACTCAAAAACCATCTCATAAAGGAGGGATTTTGGAATGAATAGCAAAGATCTATACAACGCTTTTCAAGACATCGACGATGATATTTTAGAGCGCAGCGACTCTTTCTCCCGAAAGAAAACTTTATGGATCACATTTGCGGCAGCAGCAGCCTGCCTGCTTCTTGTAATCGGCGCGATCGCACTGCTTCCCCACATTAAACAGCAATCGCTTGATCCTCAATCCGGAGGATTCGTCCTTTCTCCCCAAACTACCGCAACCGTTTCCTACGATTACGATAACATTACGCCTGCATCGAAAGAACAATTGGAGTATTTTACCGAGGAAGAAATGTTCGCGCTTGAAAATCTATATATTTTCAGGGGCGAGGTAACGAAGCTGACCAACATCGCAATTGATTTCAAAGGAGAAAAGGAAAGAAGATGCATCGCTGAAATTGCGATCACAGAGGTCTACAAAGGCGACATTTCTGTCGGCGATCAAATTACAATGCTTCTTCCCTGTCAAATCAATGTGGATCCTCATATGGAAGATACGGGAATCATCAGGCAAATCGAAACCGGAATGGAAGGCATCTTTATGCCGATCGTGTATAACAAGGATTCCTATATGGAAATGAACGGTGCCGTGCTTATGTTTCGCGATCTTGCCGACTGTGGACTCGGCGACGGTATACGCTGGGCCTTTCTATCCACCGATCACGGTATTGTTTTTGCCCGGGAGGCTTATAAGGGTGCGCAATATGCCAACAGCCTTGACGATATTGAAGAATATGTGATCGAAATGCTAAGCTGATTTGCCCAGTTATCCAGCCCACTGCAAGCAAAAAGCACCATCCGGACGGATGGTGCTTTTTAAGCGAATATCTCATTGTCTGGGCGAAACTCAAAATACGGACGATACGGGAATCGGTCTGCAAAACGGAAGCATTTGCTGTATAATATCTGAAAATTTCGGATCAAAAAGCCGTATGAAAAGGCACAGATCACCGTGCCGATGCCCACGCCACGCAGCCGGCCGAACAAAACAAAGCTGAAGATCACAGAGAGCATCAGGCTGCCGATATTGTAATAATTCACGATCTTGTGGACGGGTCTGCCGGTTTTTGCGGCTACCTCCTTGGAAAACAGCTCATATGCCGCCGGGGGCAAATAGCAGCCAAACAGCAATGCCAGGGCGCTGCAGCACACGATGCCGCCGACCCCATAGGCCGCAGCACGCAAATAGATGCTCTGGGGCAGAAATGCAGTCAAAAAGATTGCGCTGTCAAGGATAATGCCGTAAAGCACCGTCGCTGCAAAAGACAGAAGATAGGAAAGCTTTGCTTTTCTCATGACCAGAGTCAGCAGCAGCAATACGATTGCCTGCAGCACATACTCCGCCACACCAAAGCTGAAAAAGGGTAAAAACTGGGACAGGTATAAATGCAAAATATACGCCGGTGCCAGTACCATAGACATACCGAAATCACCGTATACCATCAGCGCTGTGCCCAGCGCCAGCAGGATCAGCGCAGCAAAATACGCTATTTCTGTGTATATGACCGGTTTTTTCATAGAATCTCCGTCATATCACCGATCGGATACATAGGGAGGATCCGGATACAGAGCCGCCTCCCACCACTGTTCCCGTTCTGCCGCATTCTCTGCAGGTGTCTTTTTAATTGTTTCCGCTGCTTTTGTATCTGCATTCTCTTTTTGAATTTCTTTGCTGTTCTTATCATTAAAGTGCATCGTACATTCTCCTTTTAAAACAAAAAAGCTGCCTACTGGCCTATCAGCCGGTAGACAACCATTTAGGGTGGTTTGTAGAAACGCGCAACCGTATTATGCGCCTATACCTATAATATTTCTTATTGACTGTGTTATAATATCACACCTTGCACAGAAAATCAAGTCATTTCTGTCACAGCTTGTGCAAAATGTCGATTTCCCTTGATCTGGAATTGTCACATTTCTCCCCGGAATTATGTGTTGACTTTTCCGAAAACTGTGTTATAATGATTTTCGTTCCAACGGAGGCTTAGCTCAGCTGGTTAGAGCGCATGCTTCACACGCATGAGGTCACAGGTTCGAGTCCCGTAGTCTCCACCAAA
>JAFQRK010000080.1 GCA_017410075.1 Oscillospiraceae bacterium
GAAAACGGAAACATCATCAATTCCGTGAATTTCCCCACCATTGATATGGGCATCTGCACCAAGGCAAGCCGCATTTTGCTGCTGCACAGAAACATTCCTAATTCTCTGGGTCAGTTCACATCCGTTGTGGCCCGGGACAATCTGAACATTTCCGACCTTCTGAACCGAAGCAAGGGAAGCTACGCGGTGACTATGCTGGATCTGGATACGCCGGCATCCCAGGCTGTTCTGGATGATCTGCGGAGCATCGAGGGTGTCTTGAGAGTTCGCCTGATAAAGTAAAACAGAAGAAGCTGTCCTCACGGATGTGGGGGCAGCTTCTTTTGGCGTAATCGGCTATATTTCATTGACAGTTTTCCGGATTTATTGTACACTATACACAGAACAAAAAACAACAAGGAGTGTTTATTATGGATCAGAAATATGAAGCCCTATTTACCCCCTGGAAGATACGGGATGTGGAGATCAAGAATCGAATCGTCCTTTGTCCCATGGGCGGCACATCGCTGTTCGGCTGGTTTGAGCTGACCGGCTGCAAGTTCGACAAGGAAGCGGCAAAATTCTTCCTGGAGCGGGCAAAGAACAATGTCGGCCTGATCATCCCCGGCATTGCCCCTCTGCGAGATACCTTCTGGGGCAAATGGCTGTGGCAGAATCCCAAGATGTTTGAGGATCTAAAGGAGTTTATGGACGAGATCCATAAGACCGGCGCCAAGCTGTTCATTCAGCTGACAGCCGGTATGGGCCGCAGCTGGGCAATTACTGAGCTGATCGCACCCCTGCATAAGAATAAGTTTACCCGTGCGATCCTGAAGCCCGTTTTGGACACCAATCACGAGCTGGCAAGTCCCAGTCCGCTGCCTTCCCGCTGGGATCCGGAGATCACCACGCCGGAGATGACGAAAAAGCAGATCCACGAGATCATCGAGGCCTTTGCCAAGACTGCCAAGCTGTGCAAGGATGCCGGCGTTGACGGCGTGGAAGTCCACGCAGTCCATGAAGGCTATCTGCTGGATCAGTTTACTATGGAGTGGACCAACAAACGGACCGACGAGTACGGCGGCTCTTTCGAGAACCGCTATCGCTTCCCGGTGGAGGTGGTTCAGGCCATCAAGGCCGCCTGCGGCGAGGACTTCCCCGTATCTCTGCGTTACAGTGTGCAGTCCAAGGTAAAGGATTTCTGCGTGGGCGCTGTTCCCGGCGAAGAATATACTGAGGTCGGCCGGAATATGGAAGAATCCGAGAAGGCCGCCAAGTACCTGCAGGATGCCGGCTACGATATGCTCAATGCCGACAACGGTACATACGACTCCTGGTACTGGGCGCATCCGCCTATGTATATGCCTCAGAACTGCAATCTGGAGGATGTGGCGCATATCAAGAAATTTGTGGACATCCCCGTGGTCTGCGCCGGCCGTATGGAGCCGGATGTGGGTGCAAAGGCAGTGGCTGAGGGTCGCATTGACGGCGTGGGCGTTGCCCGTCAGTTCCTGGCAGATCCCCAGTGGATCACCAAGCTACTGGAGGAGCGTTTGGAGGACATCCGTCCCTGCATCTGCTGCCACAACGGCTGCTTCAACTTCTCCAAGTCCAAGGGTCACGCCAACACCCAGGATCTGAAGGATACCATGGGTCTTGCTCGCTGCGCCATCAACCCCGAGACTATGCAGTCCACCAAGTATTATCTGACACCTGCCAAGAAGATCAAGAACATTGCCGTCAT
This sequence comes from Oscillospiraceae bacterium, assembly GCA_017410075.1. Classification (GTDB taxonomy): domain Bacteria; phylum Bacillota; class Clostridia; order Oscillospirales; family Oscillospiraceae; genus Faecousia. Next base: position 1,724 of record JAFQRK010000080.1, read on the forward strand.
CGGCGGCGGTATCGGCGGTATGGAATCTGCCCTGGTCTGCGCAAAGCGGGGTCACAAGGTTACTCTGTACGAAAAGACCGATGAGCTGGGCGGCGTATTCATCGCAGCAGCTGCACCTTCCTTCAAGGAGAAGGATCGGGATCTGATCGCCTGGTACCGTCGGGAAATGACCAAGTATCCCATTGAGGTCAAGCTGAATACCGAGGTCACAGACATCAACGCTCTGGGCGCTGACGAGGTGATCATCGCCACTGGCTCCACGCCGAACCGCATCCCCGTTCCCGGCATCGACAAGGGCATCCAGGCCATTGATTTCCTCCGCGGCAGATGCGAGGTGGGCGAGAATGTTACCATCATCGGCGGCGGCCTGACCGGCTGTGAGATCGCATACGAGCTGTACCTGCAGGGCAAGAAGCCGACCATCGTGGAAATGCTGGACGACCTGATCACCACCCCCGGCATCTGCCTGGCCAATACCAGCTTCCTGCGTGATTTCTTCGCTGCCAACAATGTTCCCGTCCATCTGGAGACCCGTCTGGGCGAGATCCACGATGACGGCGTTACCGTCACCGATAGGGACGGCAAGACCTTCAAGATCGCCGCCGATTCCGTGATCCTCTCCACCGGCTACCGCAGCGCACCGCTGGCAGCCAAGGGCAAGCACATCCATATCGTTGGCGATGCCAGTAAGGTGGGCAATCTGCGCACCGTCATCTGGCAGGCCTGGGATGTGGCGATGAAGCTGTAAAAGAAAGGAGAATACTATGTTTCTTACCGATGAACAACAAGCAATATTAAATGGCGCTAAGGGTGAGACCATCGCCAAGGTCTGGAAGACCCTGGTGATGTACGGCGACGCTTTCGGCGCGGATAAGATGGTACCCGTGACCTCTACTTACAACCATCTGGTGACATCCTTCGGTCTGAAGATGATGAAGCCGGTGTTTGACCTGATGCAGCAGCTGATCGATGCCGGTGCGGTGTCCGGCCAGCAGTTTTCTGTTGACCCCAGACCCGTGGACAAGAATGTGCCTGCCAATTTCCTGCAGAATCTGATCTTCAACAAGATTATGTACGCCACCCAGGATATGTACGAGGGTCAGCTGAAGGAGCTGGGCCTGATGGACGACAATGCTTTTACCTGCGCCTGCTACCTGGATCAGGTGGGCAATAAACCCAAGAAGGGTGATATCCTCAGCTGGGCAGAGTCTTCTGCTGTTGTGTACGCAAACTCCGTTCTGGGCGCCCGCTGCAACCGGAATTCCGGCATAATGGACATTATGGGCTCCATCGCAGGTTTTGTTCCCAATTTTGGTCTTTTGACTGACGAGGGCCGCAAGGCCACCTGGCTGGTGAAGGTGGAAACCACCCAAAAGCCGGAGGCACAGCTGCTGGGCTCTGCCATCGGCATGAAGGTGATGGAGGATGTGCCCTATATCGAGGGTATGGACAAGTGGCTGGGCGAGGAGCTGACGGATGAGGTTTGCTCTTACCTGAAGGACTTTGGTGCAGCTACCGCCTCCAACGGCGCTGTGGGTCTTTACCACATTGACAAGCTGACTCCCGAAGCAAAGGAGCTGGGCGGCAGCCTGCTGACCGAAAATGTGCAGGTCTATGTCATTGACGATGCGGAGCTGGAACGGGTCAAAGCAAACTACCCCGTGATGTGGAAGAATCCTGATGCCAAGCCGAAGCTGTGCTTCGTGGGCTGTCCCCATATGAGCCTGCAGCAGCTGAAGGATTGGACAGTTGCCGTGGAAACCGGTCTGAAGGAATCCGGCAACAAGAAGGTGCTGATCCCCACCGTATTCACCACCGCGCCTGCGGTTAAGGCAGAGTTTGAAAAGACGGAATATGCTGCACGGCTGAAGGCCACCGGCGTCATCCTCAGCTACATCTGCCCGCTGATGTATATGAACAATCCTCTGTGCAAGGCGATGCCGGTGATGACCTCCTCCAACAAGCTGCGCACCTACACCACCGCCCGCTACTATACGGAAGCAGAAATTCTTGCCAAGATCACGAAAGGAGGCTGCTGATATGAAAAAGTTTCAAGGTCGCGTGATCGCACCCGGTACTGTTACCGCTGAGGCAGTTGTTTCCCATGGCGGCTTCAACACTTTGGCATCCTTGCAGGGCGCGCTGCAGTTTGGCGATAAAAAGGCCACCTGCGGCGATCAGAACAACCCTGATCTGCACGGCAAGGAGCTGGCAGGGAAGGCACTGTGCCTGCCCCAGACCATCGGCTCTACCACCGGCGGTCTGGTGATCTACTGCGCCTGCGCGATGCAGCGCCAGCCGGCTTGTATGCTGTTCTCCAACCCCATCGACTCTCTGGCGGCTGCCGGCTCGATCCTGGCTTCCGTATGGCTGCCGGATGTGCAGATGCCGGTTATCGACAGCCTGGGCGAAGAATTCTTAAACTATGTCCAGCACGGAATGAAGATCACCGTAGAAGAAGACGGCACCGTTACCGTCGACTAAAAAGCATAAAGAAAGCGCGCTGCCATTGGCAGCGTGCTTTTAGTATGTTGGGGGTAAAAAGCCTCCCTCTGACGAGGGAGGTGTATTTTGTGATGCAAAAGACGGAGGGAGAGAATTCTCTCCCCCA
>JAFQRK010000081.1 GCA_017410075.1 Oscillospiraceae bacterium
ATGACTGTTTATGACAACATGGCTTTCGCTCTGAAGCTGCGTCATACTCCCAAGAAGGAGATCGAGAAGAAGGTCCATCAGGCTGCTGAGATCCTGGACATTACTGAGTATCTGAACCGTAAGCCCAAGGCTCTGTCCGGCGGTCAGCGTCAGCGTGTTGCAATCGGTCGCGCCATCGTCCGTGACCCCAAGGTCATGCTGATGGACGAGCCTCTGTCCAACCTGGACGCCAAGCTGCGTAACCAGATGCGTGCTGAGATCATCAAGCTGCGCGAGCGCATCGACACCACCTTTATCTATGTTACTCACGACCAGACTGAGGCTATGACTCTGGGTGACCGTATCGTCATTATGAAGGACGGCTTTATCCAGCAGATCGGCACTCCTCAGGAAGTCTTCAATCATCCCAGCAACCTGTTCGTAGCAGGCTTCATCGGCGCACCGCAGATGAACTTTATGGACGCTAACCTGGTTAAGCTCAATGGCAAGTACGCAGTTTCCTGCGGCGGCATCACGGTTGAGCTGTCTGAGGACAAGCAGGAAAGACTCGCTGCAAACAATGTTGCTGAGCAGGAGATCACTCTGGGCGTCCGTCCTGAGCACATCTCTCTGGATGACAACGGCATTGATGCCGTGGTCGATGTCCACGAGCTGATGGGTACATCCATCCATCTGCACGCTACCTCTTGGGGCAAGGATATCGTTATCGTTCTGTCCACTATGAATATGACCGGTGCAGAGCTGTCTGCGCTGACCATGGGCGCTCAGATCAAGTTCTCCTTCCCCGGCAATGTTTGCCATGTTTTCGACAAGGAGACCGGCCTGAATCTGGAGTCTTAATCACATACCGTTTACGGACCTGCCAAACGGCAGGTCCGATTTTTTGCAGGTTTTGGAACATTGTCCAAATGTCGGGAAAACGGGCGAAAAACAGCGCTCAGCCCGGCAAGCTCCCTTGACAAACGGGCGAAAAAAGGTTATTCTATAGGGGTGTTGTTTTCTGGGCGCAAGCGCAAAAGACATCCGATTTTTATATATTGGTAAAGGAGAAAAAGCAGTGCGTGAAAGTGGCGTTCTGATGCATATAACTTCACTTCCCGGCGATTTTGGCGTGGGAACTATGGGAAGCTCTGCCTTCGCCTTTGTAGACTTTTTGGAGAAGGCCGGGCAAAGCTGCTGGCAGATCCTGCCGCTGACACCCACGGGATACGGCGATTCTCCGTACCAATCCTGTTCCACCTATGCTGGCAATCCCTATCTGATCGATCTGCAGCTGCTGATCGAAAAGGGACTGCTGACCAGGGAAGAGGTGGAGGCTTTCTATTGGGGCGACCGTGCCGATAAGGTGGATTTTGGCGCTTTGTATCAAAGCCGCAGCAAGGCTTTGGAAATTGCCTACAGCCGATTCGATGACAACGATGGGCTGGATGCATTTTGCAGAAAGCACAGCAGCTGGCTGCCGGATTTTGCACTTTATATGGCGTTGAAGGAAAAATTCCGGGGCGCGCCCTGGTACACCTGGGAGGATGCGCTGAAATTCCGCCAGCCCGATGCCATTTGGGCAGCGCGGCAGGAATTGAAGGCACAGATCCGCTTCTATTGCTTCCAGCAGTATCTGTTCTATTCCCAGTGGAATGCGCTGCGCAGCTATGCCCATAGCAAGGGCGTGCAGATCATCGGAGATGTGCCCATTTATGTGCCCTATGATTCAGCCGATGTCTGGAGCAGTCCGGAGTATTTCCAGCTGGATGAGAATTTGACCCCCACCGCTGTTGCCGGCTGTCCGCCGGATGCCTTCAGCGAGGACGGTCAGCTCTGGGGCAACCCCTTGTACCGCTGGGATGTAATGGAAGAAGACGGCTTCAGCTGGTGGCTGCGGCGCTTGGCGGCAGCAGGGGAGCTGTATGATGTGGTTCGCATCGACCATTTCCGTGGTTTGGAAGCCTATTGGTCTGTTCCCTATGGCGAGACTACTGCCCGGGGCGGCAAATGGATCAAGGGACCGGAAATGAAATTTATCAACGCTGTTAAGGCAGGTCTGCCGCATCTAAAAATGATCGCAGAGGATCTGGGCTTTTTGACTCAGGCGGTTTTGGATCTGCGGGATGTGTCGGGATTCCCCGGCATGAAGGTGCTGGGCTTTGCCTTTGATTCCCGGGAGTCTTCGGATTATCTGCCCCACACTTACACCGGAAACTGCGTGTGCTACACCGGCACCCATGATAATATGACCACCCGGCAATGGTTTGAAAGCGCATCGGAGGACGCTGTTGCATATGCTACAGAGTATATGCATTTGACCCGGCAGGAGGGCTTTACCTGGGGTATGATCCGCACAGCAATGGCCAGCGTGGCCGACCTGTGCATTACACCGATGCAGGATCTTCTGGATCTGGGCGGTGAAGCCCGAATGAATTTCCCCGGCACACAGACGGATGCCAACTGGACCTGGCGAGCTTCCGGCCACTGCACAGATCCCAAGCTGGCAGAAAAGCTGTATGCAATGACAAAGCTGTATGGCCGCCTGGGAAACAGGAAATGATTTGTGTAAAATCTCTTAGTGAGAATGGAGAATAAATATGACGATTAATTGCTTGAATGTTTTGCAGTGGACAGAAGCGCAGCTGAAGTACACTTACGACATCTCCTTGCAGGAGGCAACTCCCCAGCAGCTCCACGAGGCATTGAGCCACGCGGTGATGATGGCAATTTCCGATAAGTGGAACCGTGCAAAGCACACCCGTCAGCATCAGCGCAAGGCATACTATATTTCTGCCGAGTATCTGATTGGCCGCTTGGTGTATTCCAATCTGTACAATCTGGGCGTGCTGGACGAAATGAAGCAGGTGTTCGCCGAGAAGGGCGTGGATCTGGCTGTTTTGGAGGATGTGGAGGATGCTGCACTGGGTAATGGCGGTCTGGGCCGTCTGGCAGCCTGCTTCCTGGACTCTGCTGCCAGCTGCAATATTCCGCTGTCCGGCTACGGCCTGCGTTACCGTTTCGGCCTGTTTAAGCAGAAATTTGACGAAAACGGCAGCCAGCTGGAAACCGCTGACGATTGGACAAAATTCGGTGATCCCTGGTCCTACCGCCGCTATAACCACACGGTTAAGGTCAAGTTCCCGGATCATACGGTTCTGGCTGTGCCTTATGATGTTCCCGTCATCGGCTACGGCACAGACAATATCAACACCCTGCGTCTGTGGCAGTGTGAGGCAGAGGAAGAACTGGACTTCAATGCCTTTAACGATCAGGACTATCTGCGCGCCCTGGCACAGAAGAACAAGGCTGAGGATATCACCCGTGTTCTGTACCCCAACGATTCCACCTGGGAGGGCAAGCGCCTTCGTATTAAGCAGCAGTATGTGCTGTCTTCTGCTTCCTTGCAGGATATGCTGCGGGTCTACAAGTCCATTCACGGCACGGATCTGACCCATTTTGCAGATTACTATGCCGTTCAGCTCAACGACACCCACCCTGCAATGTCCATTCCGGAGCTGATCCGTCTGCTGATGGCAGAGGGTATGGATTTTGAGCAGAGCTTCCAGATCGCGCAAAAGACCTTCTCCTATACCAACCACACCGTTATGGGTGAGGCGCTGGAGAAGTGGAATCTGGATCTGCTGCGCAGCGTCGTGCCGGAGATCGTGGATATCATCCTGCGCATTGATGAAAGACTGCGCAGCGAGCATCCGGAGCTGTTTATCGTTCGGGACAATACGGCCCATATGGCAAATCTGTCGGTTTATGTTGGCACTTATGTCAATGGTGTTGCCGAGATCCACAGCCAGATCCTGAAGGACGATGTGTTCCATCAGTGGTATGAGGCATTCCCCGAGCGCTTCCAGAACAAGACCAACGGTGTCACTCCCCGTCGCTGGATGGGTCTGTGCAATCCGGAGCTGACCCAGATGATCAAGTACCGCATCGGTGCGGATTTCCTGAAGGATCTGGATCGGCTGAATAAGCTGAAGACTCTGATCGACGACGATATGGTGCGCCAGTTCAACACCATCAAGTTCCAGAAGAAGGAGCAGCTGTGCAAGGTGATTGCAAAGCGGGAAGGCGTGCAGCTGGATCCCAGCTTCATCTTCGATGTGCAGGTCAAGCGTCTGCACGAGTATAAGCGCCAGCTGATGAACGCCATCAGTATTGTGGATATCTACTTCCGCCTGAAGAACGGTGAGTTGCCTGATTTCCAGCCCACCGCATTCATTTTCGGCGCCAAGTCCGCTCCCGGCTATGCCCGGGCAAAGGCAATTATCCGCTATATCAACCGCATTGCCAAGATGATCAACAACGATCCTGCCGTGGCGGATAAGCTGAAGGTGGTATTTGTTCAGAACTACAACTGCTCCTACGCTGAGCATATTATTCCCGCTGCCGATGTTTCCGAGCAGATCTCTCCTGCCGGCACAGAAGCCTCCGGCACCGGCAATATGAAGCTGATGCTCAACGGCGCGGTGACCCTGGGCACCCTGGATGGCGCAAATGTGGAGATCGCCAAGGAAGCAGGTATGGAGAACGAGTATATCTTCGGTCATACTGTGGACCAGATCAATGCTGCCCGTGACAGCTACTACAGCCGCGGCATCTACGAGCAGGATCATCACCTGCGCCGCGCCCTGGATACGCTGGTGGACGGCACCGTTCCCACCGATGATGACCAGAGAGAGCTGTATCACGCTCTGCTGGACGGCGCTCATTGGCATAAGGCTGACCACTATTTCATCTTGCTGGACTATCCCTCCTATTTTGAGGCGAAGCTGCAGGTGAACCGGGATTACAAGGATCGGCTGGCCTTTGGCCGCAAGTGCTTGATGAACATTGCCAGCGGCGCGAAGTTCTCTTCCGACCGCACCATCCGTCAGTATGCTGACGAGATCTGGCACATCCAGCCTACGCAGTACTAAGATAAAAATCCCGTCCGAAAGGACGGGATTTTTGCATAGAAAAAGGACTCCCGAATGGGAGTCCTTTTGTTATGGACTTAATTAGGCCTTGCCGGCGCAGCCCAGGACATTGATCAGCTTGTGGCGGACAACTTCCTTGATGTTTGCGCGAGCGGGCTTCAGGTACTGACGGGGGTCGAAGTGAGAGGGGTTGTCGTTGAAGTACTTACGAACAGTACCGGTCAGTGCCAGACGCAGGTCGGAGTCGATGTTGATCTTGCACACGGACAGGGAAGCGGCCTTGCGCAGCTGCTCCTCGGGAACACCGATAGCGTTGGGCATCTTGCCGCCGTTGGCGTTGATCATAGCAACATACTCCTGAGGAACGGAGGAAGAGCCGTGCAGAACGATGGGGA
>JAFQRK010000082.1 GCA_017410075.1 Oscillospiraceae bacterium
GGCGATGGTGCTGCCGCCGGGGGAGCAGACTGCATCTTTTAGGGTCTGGGGCGGCTGCTTGGTGGCCAGCGCCATTTCCGCTGCACCGGAAAGGGTAGCGGCGGCGTAGGTCAGCGCCTTGTCACGGGGCAGACCGCAGGCCACAGCGCCGTCGGCCATTGCTTCGATGAACATATACACAAATGCCGGGCCGCAGCCGGAAACGGCGCAGGCGGCGTCAATCAGCTTTTCGTCCAGGGAATCCAGAATGCCGGCGTGCTGCATATCCTGCAGGAAATCTGCCAGGGTGGCTTCGTCCACCAGGTCGTTGTGGCAGTACAGGATCACGCCCTTACCCACGGAGACCGGGGTATTGGGCATAATGCGGATGATGGGCAGGCGGCAGCCGGCCATTTCCTCGATCTTTTCAATGGCAAGACCTGCGGCCATAGAGATCAGCAGGGGTTTGTGCGCGGCAAGCTCCGGCTGCAGTGGCTTCAGGACAGCGGCCATCATCTGGGGCTTGATACCCAGGAAGACCCGCTGGCAGGCAACTGCCTGGACATTAATACCGTGGGTGCAGCCCAATTTTGCGGCCAGCTGAGAGGCTCTGTCGCCCTGATCGGCCAGCAGGATATCCTTTGTTTGTTTACTCAGGGCGCCGGCAAGGGCACCGCCCATATTGCCGCAGCCGATAAAACCGTATTTCATTGCAAAACCTCCTTAACGGATGTGTCCGTTTCCGGTGATGATGTATTTATAGGCGGTCAGCTCCATCAGACCCATGGGGCCCCGGGCGTGGAGCTTCTGGGTGGAAATGCCCATTTCGCAGCCCAGGCCAAATTCGCCGCCATCGGTGAAGCGGGTGGATGCGTTGACATACACAGCGGCGCTGTCCACGCCGGCGGTGAAGATGCGCTTGGCTTCTTCGCTGGCGGTAACAATGGCTTCGCTGTGGCCGGTGGAATGGGCGCAAATGTGAGCGACGGCTTCTTCCACGCTGTCTACGCACTTGACAGCCAGGATGTAGTCCAAAAATTCCGTGTCGAAATCGGCTTCGCCGGCGGGGGTGCCGGGGATGATGCCCTGGGCAGTTTCGTCCAGACGGAATTCCACCCGGTCAGACAGCCGCGTGTGCAGCATTGGCAGAAAATCTGCGGCGATATCCTTATCCACCAGCAGAACCTCCTCGGCATTACAGACGCTGGGGCGGCTGGTTTTGGCGTTTTCGATGATCGAGAGTGCCATATCAAAGTCGGCGGTCTTTTCCACATACACATGGCAGATGCCGGTGCCGGTGGCAATGCAGGGAACGGTGGCCTGCTGCAGACAGGCGTTGATCAGACCGGCGCCGCCCCGGGGGATCAGAAGATCAATATAGCCATTGGCGGTCATCAGCGCGGTTGCGCTGGCGCGGGAGGTGTCCTGCACCAGATGAACGGCGTCCCTGGTGATGCCCACGGAGGCAAGACCGTCACGCAGGGCGTTCACAATGGTATTGGCGGAGCGGAAAGCCTCCTTGCCGCCGCGGAGCACGCAGACATTGCCGCTTTTCAGCGCAAGCGCTGCAGCATCGCTGGTAACATTGGGACGGCTTTCGTAAATGATGGCAATGACGCCCATAGGCACCGAGACTTTGCGGATCTGCAGGCCGTCGGCGCGGATATGCTCATCCAGCAGCTTGCCGACGGGGTCGGGCAGCTGTGCCACTTCCCGGATGCCCTTGGCCATACCGGCGATGCGCTCCGGCGTCAGGCACAGACGGTCCAGCATCACCGGGGAAATGGTGTCCTTTGCGGCCTGAAGGTCCAGGGCGTTGGCGGCCAGAATATCGGCGCTGCTCGCGAGGAGGGCATCGGCCATGGCCTCCAGCGCAGCATTTTTCTGCGCAGAGGTCAGCTGGGATATCTGCAGTTTTGCCGCTTTTGCGGCGGTGAGCATTTCTTTCATTTCGATTCCCCCGAAAAAGTGGTGCCTACCGGCTTGCCGTCAATAATATCATAGAGAATAGCAGGGTTTCTGCCGTTGGTGATGATCATATCACAGCCGCAGCTTAAGCAGATCCTGGCGGCCTGCAGCTTAGTGATCATACCGCCGGTACCAAGAGTTGAGCCGCTGACGCCAGCAATGGACAGAATATAATCGTCGATCTTGGTGACCCGGGGGATCAGCTGGGCAGAAGGATCCTTGTGGGGGTCAGCGGTATACAGGCCGTCGATGTCGGACAGCAGAACCAGCAGATCGGCCTGGATGCTCTCTGCCACGATGGCGGCCAGGGTGTCGTTGTCGCCGATGACGATCTCATCGGTGGCGACGGTGTCGTTCTCGTTGATGATGGGCACAGCATCCAGCTCCAGCAGACGGTTCAGGGTGTTGCTGAAATTTTGATGGCGGGATTCACTCTGGGTATCGTCGCCGGTGATCAGCAGCTGCGCCACGGTGTGGTGGTACTCGGAGAACAGCTTGTCGTATGTATACATCAGCTCGCACTGGCCGACAGCAGCTGCTGCCTGCTTGGTGGGGATGTCGGTAGGCCGCTGGCGAAGACCCAGCTTGCTGACACCCATACCAATGGCGCCGGAGGAAACCAGAATGACCTGGTGGCCGGCGTTCTTAATATCCGAGATGACGCGGCAAAGCTCCTCCACCCGGCGGATGTTCAGGTGGCCGGTGGAATGGGTCAGAGAGCTGGTGCCGATTTTTACGACGATACGCATATTCTCGCCTCCAAAAAAAGATGTATACATTATACTGCGCTGTGCATAAAAAGTCAAATACAGGAAAAGCACTCCCAAGGGAGAAGCGGTTAGAGATTAGCATAAAAAACTAATTTTTAATCGGTTCTCCTCGGGCGGCAAATAGAGCAATGTTTATATTTGAAATTCGAGGTTAATTTACATAACATCTCAATTCAAACAAAACTCCGCAAGCCCTTATAAATATAGGGCTTGCGGAGTTTTTAATATTTTATAGTAACGTTAATCTTCTGTAAATATTAGTCAGGATAATTCTTTTTTGGTGTGCTGGTATACTCATATTCACCAATGATTAACTTACTACCGGAAAGGCTCCATTCGTCCCTCCATTCATAGTACTGACCCTTAAAGTATATTTCCTTATTTTCCATAATTTCCCAAGAACCGGGAAGATTATCAGCACGTCCAGCAGAAATCCACTCCCCGCTTCTATAGAGATATTTTTTGCTAACTCGGTCACCATTCAGATGAAGCTCCAAAACTTCTAAACAACGAGAGCCATAAGAATCCTCATATTCACGGTACCATGTATGTTTTGATAGCCGCTTTTCGAGAGAAAACGGATTCCATGCAATCAAGGCGATGATCGCAGCGAGGGCACAAAGCGCGGCGATGATACGGCGCACCCGTTTTTTATTGGGAACAGGAGAGGAAGAAGGGGTCTGTGATGGCTGCTCCTGCAGGGGCGTTTCCTGCGGCATATCTTCGAACATGATAAAAGGCGCACCTACTTCGTGGCCGCAATGGGAGCAGAAATGAGCATCTGCGCCAAGTTCGCGTCCGCATCTTACACAATCCATTATGATACCTCCGTATACGTTAGTTAAACTCTACGATATAGCGGATATAGCTGTCGCTGTCCCCGTAACGGATATACAGGCTGTTGCCGGTTGCGACACAGCCGGTCAGTTCGGTGAAGACTGCCTTGCCGGTGATCACATCATACAAAGTGTTGCCAATCAATACAAGGCTGCCCGTTTGGATTTGTACATAACCATCCGGCGTCAGCATTTTTCCGGTGCCAAGAATAAGAATATTGCCGGAGCTGTCTCTCAAAACCAGTCCGTTTGAAGATGTCATCGCGGTTTCGGTGAGCAGCTTGCCGGTGCTGTCATAAACGTAAATCTCATCGTACTGCTGTTTATGGACAGTAAGATATCCGGGCTCGCAATACCGAGCAGAATAGAAATCGGATGCAATGATATTGCCGTCAAAATCAGCAATATACCTTTTCTCGTTCTCAAAGTAATACACATAGCCTTCGGGATATACCGTGGAAATAGAGGTATATTCCTGGCTGATAGCCTTGCCGTTTATGTCGGTAACGGCTTCATAATGGACACCGTCGCGGACGTATTCGTGCAGCAGCATTGCAGAGGTTCCATCTATGGGCTTGAAGGTTTCGTTATAGTCCGCTGTCTCCAACGTGCTGATCTGTTTCATATCCTGATCATATACGCAAACACCTTCTTTAACGCTCTGAAGGATCAAACGGCTGTCAGGGTATGCATAGACATAGTCATAGCTGCCTAAAAGGCTACCGTCCGCAGTATACACATTGGAGGAAGGATATTCCCCTTCTACGAGGATCATATTGCCTGCGGCAGATACATCATATTTAGATGTTGTGATCTGAAGATTGGGAACAATTTGACCTTTTTCCAGGTCCAGAATCTTACCGTAGCCTGTGTAATAGATCATGCCTGCATCGGTGAAGTAAAAACCGAAGAAATCGTCTTCTGTCCCCATGCCGGTTTCATATCCCAGAAGCAGGAATCTGTCAGACAGTTTCGCAATTTCCACCGCTTCGCAGGGAAGCAGTTCTTTTTCGTTTAAGGAGTCCACCACGCCCAGCAGTTTTTTGCCGCTGGCATCTTCATTATTTACAATGCAAATACCATTGCTGATGCTGGCCTCCACGTTATCATACCAGATATCATTAAAAGCAACACCGTTTTGATCCAGAACCTGAAGCTTTTTGTTGTTATCTCTATCTTCGTGCTGCACAAGGAGTCCACCAGAAATAAAATTAACAGATGTAGGCGCGGTTCCTCTTTCGATAAGGGTCATACCCTTTACTTCCGTTCCATTATCCTGTTCGGGGGGAGTGGTCGGGGCAAGAGTTGCCTGCTCAGTCGATGCAGTGGGGGTGTCTGTTTCCTTCGGTTTGGTGCCGGTTTGGGCGCAGGCCGCAAAGCTCAGCACCAGAGAAAAAGTTAGCAGAACGACGAGTAGTTTCTTCATAAAAAGACCTCCGTTTGTTTATTAAAACAAAACCAAGATATCACAAATTGTGATATATGTCAATATCGCAAACTGTGATGCCGTATAATAAAAAAGAGGTGATATTATGCGGCTTCGTGACCTGCGAGAGGACAACGATCTAACGCAAAAACAAATTGCAGATTATCTGTGCATCCGTCAAAACACCTATTCTCAATATGAGACCGGTCATCGGCAAGTACCTATTGATGTACTGATTGCGCTGGCAGAATTTTATAAGACCTCTACGGACTATCTGCTGGGACTGACAGACCAAAAGAAACCGTATCCCAAACAAAAAAACTGACGAACTGCGGAAAGGAAATGCAGTTCGTCAGTTTTCATATTGGCAATAGAAAGGATTGTTGATGTGGGGACAGTTTTCCCGTTCCCAGAAATCCCTCTGACAAAAATCAGAGATTTTTGTCAGCCCTCTTTACACAAGGGAGCCTTTGGGAACTACTTAGAGAGATGAGGACCTGCGAGGGCAAATAAAACAGCCAGGCCAGATTAAAGGGGACGGAAAGGATTTTATCCAGAAGAGAGCCTGCGGGGATGGGGAGGTAGCTGCCGGACATTACCTGCAAACCGATGACCGTATCGCACAGCAGGAAAAACACCAGGCCGATGGCGAGGAGCTTATACTGCTTAAACTGCAAAAAGGCCATTACGATATTGAAGATTAGGTTTACATAATAACAGATAGAGATGACCGCCAGAGGGTCGGTGGCATCTTTCAGGATGGCAACGGTGACAATCTCGGCGACGACGGTCAGGGTAATGCGAAGCCACAGAAAAACCTTGCCGGGGCGGGAGCGGTGCAGCATTGCAGCATACAGACTCTGGGCACCCAGGAAGAATACCATTCCCCAAAACTGCTGGATGGGACTCAGGACGACCAGGAAGAAATCCGCACCGACGGTGCAGGCCAGGCCGCCGATGATCCAGAAGTTCTGCCATCCGGAAAGTGCGAACAGAAAGCACAGCACGATGGCGGCGTAGGAGGTGGCAAGCAGAAGTGCGCCGCCGGCGGTGAGGATAAAATAGTAGAGCAGGAGCGAGACCGCGAGAAATGCCAGCGTCAGCGCGGTGTTCCATTTTTGACCGGAAAGCTTCATACTTACACCTTCAGGATGCGGCGCAGCTGCTCCAGAGCCTCGTCATACTCATCAAATTCCACAACATAATCGCAGATATCGGCGTTTTGCTGCTCAAAGTCCAGGGAGGTAAGACGGTTGACCTTATCCTCGATAGAGGAATTCTTCCGAAGGATAGAGGCCATAACCTTCTTTTTATCCCGTTTGATATAGATGGTGAGCACATTTTTGAAATGGGTCTTCAGAGACATTGCGCCGCTGATGTCCATGGTCGTCAGCACCCGTTTGCCGGAGCGCAGGATCTTAATGACATCCGCCTTGCGGGAGCCATAGCCGTGGCCGGAATACATTGTGGATTGGAACATTTCGCCGCTGTCGCACATATCCCGGAAGGTTTCCAGGCTGACATAGTTGTACCACTGATTTTCTTCCACGGCGGTGGGATCGTTGGTGGTGTAGCTGATCAGCTTTTCAAAGCGGTCGGTGTCCTGCAGAAGCTGGGCGGCGATCTTGGATTTGCCGCTGCCGGAGGCACCTACCAGCACCACGATGCTGGGATCTTCCGGTGCGTTTTCGCCGGAAGTGACGCTGTAGCTCTCGGCAATGACCTCCACGATCTTCAAAAATTCATTGTAATTATTGACTGCCAGCATACCGGTGGCCTCCTGATTCCAGGGGCGGCGCATCAGAATGGGATATTTGGCAGGAGAGTGGAGAATATTGTGCATAGCGTCGTCGAACAGAATATCCATATGGATCTTGTCCTTACGGGCGCCCATATAGATATGATCCCGGGGGATCTCAGGGAATTCCTGCAGAATGCGCTGGGCGCGGATGCCCATAAATTCCGGGGGAACGGCGGTGCAGATATAGACCTCGGTCATTTGGCTCAGACGGCGGACAAACTCCTTAGCGCCCTTGTAAACCGGCTGGGTGCGGTAAAACTCCGGATCGTTGAAATAGGGATAAATGGAGTCCGCACGGGTGCCCAGGCGTCCCCAGCGCTCCTTTTCGTAAATGGTCATGGGGGGATCAAACTTATACTTTTCGTTGGCAAGACGGATGGCATAGGATGTGCACTCCATCAAAAGATCATCCACATCAAGGGCCGTGGACAGTCGATATTTTCTATTCATAACAGTTACCTCCTTTGGGACGAAAAGGAGCTTTCCGTGTTTTGCCGTGAAACACAGAAAGCTCGCTTAGTGGAATTATACCAGATACAGTTGAAAAATGCAAGCTTTTTGTTGAAAAAGTACAACAAAAGATAATTCGACAGCAAAATACAGGGAATTTTCAAAAAGTGAAATCTATGTTTTTGCACAACGGGACTGTTTGAATTCGTTGAGCTTGCGCAGGGCGGAGCGGATATTGACATTCTGGCGGAGGATCTCACCCCGGTCGTTACGGGTTTGGAAGGCAGCCAGGATCCACTCGATGTTGTCGTAGGTGTACAAGATCGGGTCGGTTTCGCTTAAAATCTGGGGGTCTACCATTTTCCCCAGATATTTCGCGGTGGTGAAGGTGCAGATCCGGGAGATATAGTCCTTAATGGTGAGGTTGACCAGGTCTTTTCTGTCCTGGTCCAGGGCGTCCGGGATGCTGCTGTAGTCCACCTGCTCCGGCTTTTTGTAGTGATTGTAGAAATCGCGAAGCAAGCTGTCCGCGGATTCATAGGGTGCAGGGCACTTGGGGTCGGCAGGGGGGATTTTCTCGGTGGAATGGGGCTTTTTTCGCTCAATGGTATGGATAATGCGGCAAAAATGGCGGGTGATCACCTCAGCGTAGTAGTATTCAGATTCGTCGCATATATTGAAAAGCTTGGCGATAACATCCAGAGAGCGCTTGATATCCCGATCTTCTGTGGTCACAGCGGTGGCATATTTCTGCCGCAGCGCGTTAAAATCCGAGCAATACACGGTACCAACTCCAAAAAAGTGAAATCTATGTTTATGCTAACACGGTTGCAGAAGAATGTCAATAGTTTTTCGGTAGAAAGGCATTTTTAGTGAAGAGAAAATGACGAACAGGGAAAAAGTAAGCCCCAAAGGCTTATGCCTTCAGGGCTTTGGTGCGGATGACAGGACTCGAACCTGCACGCTTGCGCGTTGGAACCTAAATCCAATGAGTCTACCAATTCCACCACATCCGCGTATTTCATTGACAATTGACAATGGACAATTGTCAATTGATGGCTGGGAGCATACGGGTATTCTAGCATTAATTGGGAGAAATGTCAAAGGGGTATTTGCGGCGGTGGGATCGGGGCAGGGGCGGTATTTGAGGGCGAATGCGTGTAAACGCAAAGCAAAAGCAATTCAATGCAAACAGAAGCCCGGTGGGATCTCCGGCTGGTTTTGCGTTGCTGTTTTGAAACGGGTGCAATGAAAGAAACTGCGTCGGAAGGATCTGCTTACAAACAGAGCGCTGCCGGTTGGGAGAGATATGCAAAGGGGGATAAATTGGGAAATCTCCGAAAATATTGCACAAAAAGCGGGATTTTAAGAAGGAAAAGTTGTGTTATATAGGGCGTTTGGGGAATCATATGAGAAAAATCCGATTTTTTGTAGATGGTCACATAACCACAAAACACAATTAAATGAACGCGAAAGCGGCAAAAAGAGGGAAAATTCTGGCAAAAACACACTGTTTTCACGGAAATATTGAATTTTTCCCGATGGAACAGAAAAAATATGCTCCGGAAAGGGCAAAGAGGCAATTTTTGAACATATCGTCAATTGACGAGTGAATCGGGATCTGATATGCTATTGATACAAGCCGAAGGAAAGGAGGACTTCGAAATGGATGTAATTGTTTGGCTGATCCTTTTGGTGCTGTTCCTGTTTATGGAGGCGAACACCGTTGCGGTGGTGTCCATCTGGTTTGCCGCCGGCGCGCTGGCATCGCTGATCGCCAGTTTGTGCGGTGCGCAGCTGTGGTTGCAGATCACGCTGTTTTTGTGTGTATCTGCGGTTTGTCTGGCCGGACTGCGGCCGGTGGTGCGCAAGTATGTGAAGCCCCGAATCGTGCGCACCAATGTGGATGCCGTCCTGGATGCCCAGGGCTATGTGACTGCCCAGGTGGACAATCTGGCTGCTCAGGGTCAGGTGAAGCTGGGCGCTATGGAATGGACTGCCCGCAGCTCTGACGGATCGGTGATCCCCCAGGGAACACTGGTGAAGGTGGATAGGATCGAGGGTGTGAAGGCCTTTGTGTCAAAGGTGGAAGCAGAAGAAAAGGTATAAGTAATTTAAGGAGGTAAATTTTATGACCGGTTTTATTATTGCAACACTTATTATTCTGGCGATTTTGATCATCATTAAAAATATTAATGTTGTTCAGCAGTCCCGGGCGTATGTTATCGAGCGGCTGGGCGCTTTCAGCAAGGTATGGGGCGTGGGTCTGCATTTCAAGATCCCGTTCTTTGAGCGCGTCGCCAAGCGGGTGAGCCTGAAGGAGCAGGTACTGGACTATCCTCCGCAGCCTGTTATCACCAAGGATAATGTTACTATGCAGATCGACACCGTTGTGTATTTCCAGATCACGGACCCCAAGCTGTACGCCTACGGCGTGGAGCAGCCTATGGCGGCGATGGAGACCCTGACGGCAACTACGCTGCGTAACATCATCGGCGATCTGGAGCTGGATCAGACCCTGACCTCCCGTGATGTGGTCAACACCAAGATGCGTGCCATTTTGGACGAGGCTACCGATCCCTGGGGCATCAAGGTCAACCGCGTGGAGCTGAAGAACATTCTGCCGCCTGCGGATATCCAGAGCTCCATGGAGAAGCAGATGAAGGCAGAACGCGACCGCCGTCAGGCGATCCTGCAGGCGGAAGGCCAGAAGAAGTCCGCCATTTTGATCGCGGAAGGCGAGCGGGAATCCGCAATTCTGCGTGCAGATGCGGAAAAGCAGGCGGCGATCCTCCGTGCGGAGGCTGACAAGCAGGCGGCGATCCTGAAGGCTGACGGCGAGGCGCAGGCGATTTTGGCAGTGCAGAAGGCAATGGCCGATTCTCTGGCAATGCTGAACGAGAAGGCACCCAATGAGCAGGTCATCAAGCTCAAGTCCATCGAGGCGATGCAGAAGATCGCTGACGGTCAGGCCACCAAGATCATCATTCCCTCTGAAATGCAGGGGCTGGTGGGTATGGCCAACGGCATCGTGGAAGGTGTGAAGGAGAAATAATATGAACGAATCCTTTGACTGCATCCAGCGTAACCCGGCGCTGGGTGCAGGCGAGGCGATCCTTTGGAAAGGCAAGCCCAAACGCAGCGCATTTGTGGCACAAAGGTCGCTGACATTGCTGCCGTTTGCTGTGATCTGGTTGTTTTTGGACTTAGGGTTCATTGTTTCCGCTTTTGCCGACGGAGAGATGCTTTGGTTTATCGTTCCGTTTTTCACATTGCATATGATGCCGGTCTGGCTTTGGTTGGCCAGCATGATCACTGCCGGCCGCCGCTGGAAGAACACAACTTATTTTGTAACTAACCGGCGTATTATCATTCAGGGCGGCTTTTTTGCAGTGAACGAAACATCACTGTTTTACAAAGACATCCCGAATGTGCAGGTACATGTAGGCTTGTTTGGCAAGCTGTTCCACACCGGAGATGTGGTATTTGATAACGGTGCGGTCTACCGTGGCAGAAAGCAAGATCAGTCACTGCCGTATCTGGAAGCGTTGGAAGATCCTCAGGGCGTTTACGCAAGAATTCAAAAGATTGTCTTGGATGTTCAAACCGATATCGAGTATCCCAACGCTTTGCGGCCCTCTGAAAACCCCGGGTATCATACCGACTACAATCCGTAAAGGAGAAACGCTATGGCCAAGAAGGAAGACCGTTTTATCAAGACCGTCGTGGACGGCGGCGGATTGACAGACAGCCGTATGGAGATCTATGTGGATCGCAAGACCGGAGTGAATTATCTGTTCGCTCAGGCCGGCTATGCCGGCGGACTGTGCGTACTGGTGGATCGGGACGGAAAACCTATCGTAACGCCGGTTTCACAGGAAATGGAATAAGGAAACTCCCCGCACCAAAAGGTGCGGGGAGATTTTTTTGTGTCGGGCGACCGCGAGGGTTGTCACTACGGAGCGGCGGGAGACAGCCAGCGCCCTACGGTATACACCAAAGAAATGCGTGTAGGGGCGGATGCCCATATCCGCCCGGCATTCCCTCATCCGTCAAAAATCGGAGATTTTTGACATCTTCCACTAGGGGAAGGCTTTGCGGGCGGCCTTAGGCAAGGGATGTGATAACGAAATAGGCGACTACGGCGATACCCAGGACGATGCGGTAGATGCCGAAAATGGAGAAGGAGTGCTTGCGCACATATTCCATCAGGCCCTTGATGACGATCAGGCTGACGATGAAGGACACGACACAGCCGGTGATCAGCACCATCAGCTCAGTGGAGGAGGCAGTCGCGCCGTCCAGCAGGAATTTCAGCAGCTTCAGGGCGCTGGCGCCCAGCATGGTGGGGATGGCCATAAAGAAAGAGAACTCTGCGCCGGCGGGGCGGGCAACGCCCAGAATGATGGCGCCCAGGATGGTTGCGCCGGAGCGGGATGTGCCGGGGATCAGGCTCAGGCACTGGAATGCGCCCATCAGCAGGGCGGTGCGGTAGTCGATCTGGCCGGTGCTGTGGATGCGGAAGCTGCGGCGCTGATTCCACTTTTCGACAAAGAGAAATGCGATGCCGTAGACGATCAGCATAATGGCGACCACAATGTAGTTGTAGAGGTGTTCGTCCATCCAGTCGTCCAGCAGCAGGCCGATGACGGCGGAGGGGAGAACAGCTACGATTACCTTCAGCCACAGCTGCCAGGTGTCTTTCTTCTGGGGTGCGTCCTTTTTGGGGCTGAAGGGATTCAGCTTATGGAAGAACAGCACGATGACTGCCAGGATCGCGCCCAGCTGGATCACCACCTGGAACATCTCGTAAAATGCTTCGGAAATGTTCAGATGGAGGAACTCGTCTAGCAGGATCAGGTGGCCGGTGGAGGACACGGGAAGCCATTCGGTGATGCCCTCGACAATGCCGAACAAAACGGCCTTCAAAAATTCGATCATAGGGGTCTCCTTTCCAGATTTTGCTTACGGCTATGATACCACAATCGAGAGTGGAAAGCAAGGGAAAGCCGGTCGTTCATATTTTGGGGTAAAACTCTTAATAAAATGTTCACCAAAGGGCGGGGATTTGTGGTATAATAAGGAAAAATGA
>JAFQRK010000010.1 GCA_017410075.1 Oscillospiraceae bacterium
ACCTATCTGCAGCCCGACAGCTTGGGCAATATCAGCCTTGCGGATCTTCGCAACGCCTTGCGGGAGGATACCATTTTGGTGTCCGTTATGATGGTCAACAATGAGGTTGGCTCTGTGATGCCCATAGCCCAGATGGCTAAGCTGACTCACCGCCTAAGCCCCAACGCGCTGTTCCACACCGATGCGGTGCAGGGCTTTTTGAAAGTACCCTTTAGCGCCAAGACTTTGGGCGCTGATCTTATCAGCATTTCTTCCCACAAAATTCACGGACCGAAGGGTGCAGGCGCGCTGTATATCAGCCCCAAGCTCAAATCCTTTCCTCCCCTGCTCTTAGGCGGCGGTCAGGAAAACGGCTACCGCAGCGGCACGGAGGCCACCCCGGCTATTTTTGGTTTCTGCGCTGCAGCCGTGGCAATGGGTGCCACATTCCAAAACGACATCGCCCACGAAAACAGTCTGAAGCAATATGTTTTGGATCGGCTTTCCCAACTTGACGGCGTTGTGATCAACGGCGCACACGACGCGCCTCACATTCTTTCCCTCTCCATTCCCGGATTGCCTACGCAAAATTCCATCAACATTTTGCAGGATGCCGGTATTTGCGTGTCCGCCGGCTCTGCCTGCGCCAAGGGGCACCGCAGCCATACCTTAGAGGCGATGAAGCTTTCCCCGGAAGTGATGGACGGCTCCTTCCGCGTTTCCCTTTGCAGGGATACCACGAAAGAGGAATTAGATATGCTTGTGCAGGTAATTGCTGAAAAGCTTCTCCCCTTAGCCAAAAAGAATTGATTGTTTTGCAATCCAACGGCCCCCTCTGACGAGGGGGCTGGATTTTTGCGCAGCAAAAAGACTGGGGAGAGAATTCTCTCCCTCCGTCTTCGCCTACGGCGAATCCACCTCCCTCGTCAGAGGGAGGCATAAAAAAGAGCTGTTGCAATGCAACAGCTCTTTTTTATTTCATTCTTAGTACGCGACGCCCCAGTAGATCATCTTGTCGGCAGGCTTGCCGCAGCAGGCGCAGATATCACCCAAATGCTCCTGTGCGAAGGGGATGCAGCGGGAAGACATACCTGCCACTTCCTTCATCTTCAGCTCGCAATCCAGCTCGCCGCACCACATGGTCTTGATGAAACCGCCGTTTTCCTCCTGCAGAGCCTTGGCCTCCTCCAGAGAATGTGCCTCGTAGATGTGCTCCTCCAGGTTCTTCTTGGCCTTAGCATACATACCGTCGTGGACGGCCTGCAGCTGCTCAGCAACCGCAGTTTCCAGATCCTCCAGCTTGGTAACGATCTTCTCCCGGTCAGTACGGCGTACCAGCACGCACTCGCCATTTTCCAGATCCCGGGGACCGCACTCTACACGCAGCGGCACGCCCTTCATCTCGTACTCGGCGCACTTCCAGCCCATAGAGTTGTCGCTGTCATCCAGCTTGACACGGAAACCGGCATTTGCAAGACGGGTCTTCAGCGCATTGGCAGCCTCCAGAACGCCGGGCTTATGCTGGGCCACAGGCAGGATAACCACCTGAACGGGAGCTACCTTAGGAGGCAGCACCAGACCGTTATTATCGCCGTGGGTCATAATGATGCCGCCGATCAAACGGGTGGAAACGCCCCAGGAGGTTTCGTGGGGGTTGGTCTTCTGATTGTTCTTGTCGGTAAATTCGATCTCAAACGCCTTGGCAAAGCCGTCGCCAAAGTAATGGGATGTACCGGCCTGCAGCGCCTTGCGGTCGTGCATCATACACTCGATGGTGTAGGTGGCCTCTGCGCCGTTGAACTTTTCCTTCTCGGTCTTCTGACCCCGGGTAACGGGCATTGCCAGCACATTCTCGCAGAAATCCGCGTAAACATTGAGCATGGTTTCGGTAAATTCCTTGGCTTCTTCCGCGGTGGCGTGGATGGTATGACCCTCCTGCCACAGGAATTCTCTGTGCCGCAGGAAGGGGCGGGAGGTCTTTTCCCAGCGCAGAACGCTGCACCACTGGTTGTACTTCATAGGCAGATCTCTGTGGGACTGCAGCACATTGGCAAAATGCTCACAGAACAAGGTCTCAGAGGTGGGACGGATGGCATAGCGCTCCTCCAGATTGTCGACGCCGCCCATAGTGACCCAGGCGCACTCCGGCGCAAAGCCTTCCACATGGTCCTTTTCCTTCTGCAGCAGGCTTTCGGGGATCAACAGAGGCATATAGACATTCTCAACGCCGACCTTCTTAAACTCAGCGTCCATGATCCGCTGAATGTTCTCCCAAATTGCATAACCGTAAGGACGGTAAATAAACACGCCCTTAATGGAAGAATAGTCGATCAGCTGTGCCTTTTTGCACACATCGGTAAACCATTGGGCAAAGTCTACCTCCATATCTGTGATCTGTTCAACCTTTTTATCTTTTGCCATTGTGAATGCATCCTCTCTTTGGCATAATTCGTTACTATACATTATAGCACCAATGTCAAGAGTCTGCATAGGATGAAATAAGATTTCCCCCCAGGGAGGCTGCCTTGATGAAGATCACTTTATCCTTAGAGCCCAGCGTGGCTCTTTTTTATACGCGCATTGCCCTTTCCGCCGGCAAACCCCTGGAGCAGGTGCTCAGCGACGCCCTTTTCAAGCTGGCCGGGGAGCTGAGTCTGGAGGCGCTGCAGGAAGGAAGTTCGAAATAATGGTTGCGATTATCTTAAAAATTTGGTATACTGACAAAAAACAAAGGAAACGGAGGTTTCCCCATGAAATCTATCCGCGATATTTACAAGATCGGCAAAGGCCCTTCCTCCTCCCATACCATGGGTCCGGAGCGGGCTGCCAAATTATTCTTAGGGAAAAACCCCGATGCTGACAGCTTTCGGGTGATCCTTTACGGCTCCTTAAGCAAGACCGGTATCGGTCACGGCACGGATCGGGTGCTGAACGAAGTGTTCTCCCCCATCCCCACCGAGATCGTATTCTCCAATCAGGTTTTGGAGGGGTCTCATCCCAACACCCTGGACTTTTACGCCGTTAAGGACGGCAAGGATACTGCTTATCTGCGTGTGGAGTCCATCGGCGGCGGCGATATCCGTATCCCCGGCCAGCCCCATTTGGATCCTCCCGAGGTGTACCCCGAAAACTCCTTTGCAGAGATCGCCGATTTCTGCAAGTGGCGCTACATCCACAAGCTCAGCGACTATGTGGAGCTTAATGAAGGCGAAGACATCTGGGATTTCCTGATGAATGTATGGCAAGCAATGAAGCAGTCCATTGAGGACGGTTTGAATGCCACCGGCACACTCCCCGGCGGACTGAATGTCCAGCGCAAGGCAAAATACCTGAAGGAGCAGATCCCAGAGGAACGCCATCCCGGTCTGATGGAATTCCAGCAGATCGCCGCCTATGCCTATGCTGTGGCGGAGCAAAATGCCGACAACGGCACCATCGTCACCGCACCCACCTGCGGTGCCTGCGGCGTTGTGCCTTCGGTGCTGAAATACGCCCAGGACACCCGTGGCTTTACCGACGAGCAGATCATCCGCGGTCTGGCCGCCGCCGGTATCATTGGCAGTCTGACCAAGCGCAATGCCTCCATTTCCGGTGCGGAATGCGGCTGTCAGGCAGAGATCGGCACAGCCTGCTCTATGGCTGCTGCAGCGCTGGCTGAGCTGTACGGTCAGGACTTGGATCAGGTGGAATATGCCGCCGAGGTGGCGATGGAGCACCATCTGGGCCTTACCTGCGATCCCATCTGCGGTCTGGTGCAGATCCCCTGCATTGAGCGCAACGCCGTTGCCGCGATGCGGGCGATGAACGCCTGCAACCTGAGCTATTTCCTCACCGGCTCCCGTAATATCAGCTATGATATGGTCTGCCGCGCAATGCACGATACCGGCATTCATCTGCATCATCAGTTCCGGGAAACCAGCGAAGGCGGCTTAGCCCGCATCTATAACCGCCGCAAATAATATGCATAACAGCAAAACCGCAAGTCCCAGTGGGACTTGCGGTTTATTTTTATGCAGCCAGGGAGAAGATCAGATACATCACGCCGTAGAGTACCACCAGGGCGCCGATCACTGCCAGCATAGGCAGGAACATCATCCGTACCGCGTTCCAGTAGGTTTTCCATGCCTCCTTAAACCGGGATGCAGGCTTTCCTGCACTGCGGGTCAGCCGGGTGCCGGACAAACCGGACATATCCGCCAGGGTTCTTCCGTCGTCAACATATGTGATCTTTTCTTTTTTCTTTCCCATACTTATTCTCCGTCCAGCAAATGGCAGGCGGCAAAGTGGCCTTCCTCATATTCCTTATACTGGGGCGGAATATGCTTGCAGATCTCCTTGGCATAGGGGCAACGGGTATGGAACCGGCAGCCCTTGGGGGGATTTGCAGGGCTGGGAATATCGCCCTCCAGCTTGATCCGCTTGGTCTTCGCCGTAGGATCGGGATTGGGAACTGCAGAAAACAGCGCCTTTGTGTAAGGATGCAACGGATTGCGGAAAATATCTTCCTTCGTGCCAAACTCCATCATTGCACCCAAGTACATAACGCCGATCTTGTCGGAAATGAACTTGACCACGCTTAAGTCGTGGGAAATGAACACATACGCTAAATTCCGTTCTCTCTGCAGCTTCTTCAGCAGGTTGATGATCTGGGCCTGAATGGAAACATCCAGCGCAGAAACCGGCTCATCGCAGATCACCAGCTTGGGGTTGACGGACAAAGCTCTTGCGATGCAGATTCTCTGGCGCTGACCGCCGGAGAACTCGTGGGGATACCGCTCATAGTAATAATCCCGCAGACCGCACTTGTCCATCAGCTCCAGAACATAGTCCTTGATCTGATTCTTCGGCACGATCTTGTGCACCTTGACGGGCTCGCTGAGGATGCCGCCAACGGTGCTTCTGGGCGGAAGTGAGGAATAGGGATCCTGGAAAATGATCTGCATTTCCTTACGCAGCGCCCGCATCTGGGAAGAATTATAATGGGTAATATCCTCGCCGTTAAAAATGATCTGGCCGCCGGAAGGCTCGTGGAGCTTCAGGATGGCTCTGCCGGAGGTGGTTTTGCCGCAGCCGGATTCGCCAACGATGCCCAGTGTTTCGCCGGCCTTCAGCTTGAAGGAAATATCGTCCACCGCCACCAATTCCTTGGTGACCTTGCCGGTAATGGTCTTCTTCATCGGGAAGCACTTGCGCAGATGGCGCACTTCCAGCACGCAATCCGGATCAAAGGGCTTTTTCATATCCTCTTCGATCTGTTCCTTCCGCTTTTCCCGGTATTCCTTTTCCAGAGCAGCATCGTCATACTGGGGAGTATTCAAAATTTCTTCAGCCATTGCTTGAATCCTCCTCGCTGTAAAGATGGCACGCCACGAAATGGGTGGGACTTACCTGGATCATACCGGGATAGTCGCCGGAGCACTTGGCTGTGCACTTGGCGCAGCGCTCCTTGAAATAGCAGTGTGCCGGCATATTGACCGCATTGGGCACATTGCCGGGGATGTTATACAGCTCCGTTCCGTCGTCCAGGCTCATGGTAGGCTTGGACTTTTGCAGACCGATGGTATAAGGATGCATAGGATTCTGGAAGATCTCGTATACAGTTCCCTGCTCGATGACCTTGCCGGCATACATAACCACCACATAGTCTGCCATTTCTGCGATCACGCCCAGATCGTGGGTGATCAACAGAATGGAGCCGTCTATCTTGTTCTTAATATCCTGCAGCAGATCCAGGATCTGTGCCTGAATGGTGACATCCAGCGCAGTGGTAGGCTCGTCGGCAATGATCAGACGGGGCTCTGCAGCCAGCGCCATTGCGATCATCACTCTCTGCCGCATACCGCCGGACAGCTCGTGGGGGAAGCGGTCGTAAACATTTTCGGGAATGATGCCTACTAAACGAAGCATCTCGTAGGATTTCTCCTTCGCCATCTCCTTGGTGGCATCAGGAATATGGATGAAAGTGACCTCATCCAGCTGCTCGCCGATGGTAAATACCGGGTTCAGGGAGGTCATCGGCTCCTGGAAGATCATCGCGATCTGCTTGCCGCGGATCCGATGGATCTCGGAAATGGGCATTTTCGCGATATCATAGGTCTTGTCTTCCATTTCATAGTTGCCGTTTTCGTCCTTCACCGGCTCGCCCTTTTCATCCCGCTTGTACTCGTGGGATTTGAAACGGATTGCGCCGTCTACGATCTGGCCCGCAGGGCCCTGGATCAGACGCATAACGGACATGGAGGTAACGCTCTTGCCGCAGCCGGACTCGCCAACAACACCCACAACAGCATTCTTGGGAACGCTGTAGGACACGCCGTTGACCGCCTTTACCACGCCCTGCTCCGTAAAGAAGTAGGTATGCAGATTGTCGATCTCCAGAATATTGGATTCATCCTGCATCTGGGTCAGAAATTCGGATTCCTCCGCCTTTCTGTTCTTATATGCCTCCAGACGCTTGACGATCTTGGCATTTTCCTTTGCGATAGCGCGGATCTCTCTGCCGGTCAGATAACTTTTATTTTTTGTGCTCATAAGTTATCTCCTTCCCTTGGGGTCAAGCGCATCCCGCAGGCCGTCGCCCACAAAGTTGAAGCCCAAAACAGCGATCACGATACACACGCCTGCAGGCACCCAGACATTGAGATAGTTCTGCAGGATGTTGGGGTCAGTGGTAATGATATTGATCATAGAGCCCCAGGCGGTATAGGGCGCCTTAATGCCCATATTCAGGTAAGAAAGCGTTGCCTCGTAGAGAATCATACTGCCCAGGGACAGACTCATCTGCACGATCAGCTGGGGCATAACATTGGGCACCAGATGCTTGAAGATCTTTCTGCCGGTGGAGAAGCCCATAGCCTCTGCTGCTACCATATATTCCTGCTCGCGCAGGCTCAGGATCTGACCTCTGACCAGTCGGGCAGTACCGGGCCAGGAGATCATTGTTAAAAACAGCATCAGGATGTAAATGCGCATATTCTCCTCTACCCACCCCAGGGACACCCAGCCGTCCATAGCAGAGCTAATGATCAGCAGGATGGGAATACCGGGCAGGCACATCAGAATATCGCAAATTCGCATGATGATGTTATCGATCGCACCGCCAAAGTAGCCGGCAATGCCGCCAATGATAACACCCAGCACAGTCAGCAGGATAACGGTCATAAAGCTGACCAGCAGAGAAACTCTGCCGCCGTACATCAACCGAGCCAGCACATCGTAGCCCTGATTATCTGTACCCAGAGGGTGTTCAGCAGAGGGCGCGGCCAGGAAGTTATCCTTCATGGTCTTCTCAACGGTCTGGTGCAGTGTATACTCCACCCCATCCACCGTATAGGTTGTGGTGGAGGTGGTGTATTCCAGCTTGCCGCTTTCGTCCAGGTCCGTCTCGCCCCACTGGGTATACACCAGAGGGCCAAGGAAGCTGAATACAAAAAGGCCAATGACCATCACCAGGCCAATGATGCTGAGCTTGCTGCGGAAAAAGCGCCGCAGCAGCATCTGGGTAGGCGACATCAGCCGCACATTTTTGTCAAGAGGCAGTTCCGTGTCCACGGTTTCCTGGGAAACCTGTTCTTCATTTTTCAGTTCTTCCACGGTATCCCTCCTCACTCCAGTTTCACTCTGGGGTCTACCAGGCCGTACATCAGGTCAGCCAGCAGCACGCCCAGGACGCTCAGCAGCGCCAGGAACATATTGTAGCCCATAATAAAGGGAATATCGCCGGCATTCATTGCCTGCAATGCAATATTACCGATACCGGGAAGGTCAAACACCTGCTCGGTGATGATCGCACCGGAGAACAGACTGGGCAGCAGACCTGCCAGACTGGTGACCAGGGGGATCATAGTATTACGGAAAGCGTGCTTGTTAATGACCACCTTTTCCTTCAGGCCCTTTGCCCGGGCTGTGCGGATATAGTCCGCATTCAGCACCTCCAGCATATTGGTACGGGTCATACGCATTCTGGCACCAATGGACAGAATGACCACTGTCAGCACCGGCAGGAATACATGGTGGGCATAGTCCAGCAGCAGATCTATGCCGCTGAGCGATGCGCCGGCAGACTGTAATCCCAGCGATGGGAACCATCCCAGGCCGCCTTCGCCGAAGATACCGCGCAGGATATTGCCGAAGAAGAAGGCCGGAAGGCTGATGCCCACCATTACCAGAATGGTAACGATATAGTCCCGAAGGCTATACTGATGGGTGGCCGCCGTAATGCCCAGAGGAATGGCGATCATAAACTCGAAGATCGTTGCGATCAGGGCGATGGCAAAGGATGTGCCCATATGCATGGCGATCTTCTCAGTAACGGGAATGCCGTACTTGAAGCTGGTACCCAGATCCAGCTTTACCAGATCGCCCAGCCAGTTGAAATAGCCCTCCATGATCTCCGCAAAACCGGCGTCGGCGCTCAGACCGTAGGACTTATACATGGCGTCCACCATCTCCGCAGAGACGGTTGCGCCGGAGGTTTGGATGGAGTTGACCTTGTCACGGACAAAGTCGATCGGCATCAGTCTGGTCAGAAAATAGATGATCAGAGAAACGCCAAACAAAACCAGAATGGAATATCCCAGTCTTTTTAAAATGTACTTTAACATAATTCGACACGCCCTTTATCAGCTGGCGAATTCCAGCTCCCAAATACGGTCCAGAGGAGAAGAATAGGGGTTAATCTCAGAGGAAATGGTGTTGGAATTGATGACCTTGGAATTGTAGGCATACAGCACATCGCGCTGATAAACAGGCAGTTCCACAGCCAGATCCAGCACATAGCCCATTGCCTGCTCGTACAGGTCAGCGCGGACAGCCTGATCGTTGGTCTCACGGGCCTGGTCGATCAAATCGGACAGCTCGTTCAGGATCAGCGTCTCCTCAGCAGTACCGCTGGTACGCAGGTGGTTGTAGCCCCAGGCCAGCGTGGAGGTGGCGGAAGAATCCTTGTGGTAGACCTGATACATATCCGGATCCAGAGCAGAGGACCATGCGGCAGCCCAAACAGCCAGAGAGCCGGTGCTGATCTTGGTCAGAGCCTGGGTGTCACAGACAACGCTGATCTCCCAACCCATATCGTTGAGCAGGGTCGCAGCATCACGGAAGACCTTGTAGGTGGGGTGATCCTGCAGGGTGGAGCCTGCAATAGTGAAGGTGATGCGCAGCTCGCTGTCGCCGGCGCTGACGCCTGCAGCTTCCATATACTTCTTGACATTGGCACGGGCGATATCTTCATTCCAGGTGCCCATCTGGGGGTAATCCTTACCGTTATCGGTAGCAGCAGCGCCGTCGGGATAAGCCCAGGAAACCTTGGACATATTCCAGTAGATCTGCTCTGCAGTACCGGCACGGTAGTAGTCCAGTGCCAGGGCGGTGTTCATTGCGCACATAATGGCCTTACGCAGGTTGATATCGTTGATCTTCGCTGCGTTGATGCCGATGTAGCCATAGCCCAGCTGATCCGTGGACAGCATCTTGAAACCATTGCCTTCCATGCTCTGCAGCTTTTCGTAGTTGGCATTGGTCAGCGCAGGGGAAATGTAGTGGACGGTGCCGCTTTCCAGAGCGGTGATGGCGTTGTTGGAGCTGACCACCTGATAGCGGATCTTCTCGATCTTGGCATTGTTGATGCCGGAACCGGTGGTACCGAAGTTCTGGTTGGCCTTGAAGTAGACCACATTATCCTTGTAAAAATCGTTCTCGCCGGGGTTATCGCTGTTGGCGCTGTCCGTAACCTTATAAGCGCCGGCGCCCATCGGCAGCTTGACATTACGGGGAGACTGGATAATATCGGACATAAAGTCAAAGCTTGCAAATTCCACGCCAAACTTATTATTGGCAATGTCTACAGCAACGGAGCTGCC
The DNA here is from genome assembly GCA_017410075.1 of Oscillospiraceae bacterium. Lineage (GTDB taxonomy): Bacteria > Bacillota > Clostridia > Oscillospirales > Oscillospiraceae > Faecousia. The sequence goes on from JAFQRK010000010.1 coordinate 9,840, forward strand.
CTCACCGTAGTAGTGCTGGGGAGCAACGGTAACTGCAAAGTTCCAGATCGCCTTGGGGTCAACACCGTCGATGGTGATCTGCAGAACATCATACTCGCTGTCAGGATTGGTGACCGTGCCGTCAGCGTTGTGGCCGGAAGCAACGGTGTATTCCGTTCCGTTCACGGTGATCTTGGAGCCGGCCTTGTCGGTGTGGCCCAGGGAGACGATACCGGAAATGTTCTGAACAGCCAGGGTGCCGTCAGCGGAAACATTTTCGTACAGAACGACTTCCTTGGCCTTGGCGGTGTACTCTGTAGACAGGGTCGTACCGGTGGACCAGTAAATCAGGATCTCATCCAGAGCTGTGCTGACCTTGTCGTTATAGACATAGTCGATCGCAGCTTCCTTGCTGGTAATGGTTTCCGGATAGTTTTTGGTCAGAGACTCGATCTGGGTACGGTCCTTCTTTCCGTCAGCACCCTCTGCATACTCAACAGAGACATAGCCTTCGGTGAACAGGAAGCAGAAGATCTCATCGCCGAACTCTGCGTGGGCATCATAGGGTGCATCGGTGTAGGATTCCTGCGCGCTGAGATAGTCGCGGCCCAATTCTTCCTTGAACAGCTCCAGAGCGCGCTCATAGTCTGCCAGCAGGTCAGCATTGGACACAGCAGAAGGATCGTTGGAGATCGCAGACTTGTAGCCGGAGGACAGAGAGTGAGAAGTGATAGCATCCTTCATTTCAGCGATGGAAACTTCGCTGGTAGAGGAGGCCTTTCTCTTTGCCTGGTACAGAGATACCAGCTCCATCAGACGGGCGCGGGCTCTGGCGGAAGCCTGATTGGAGATCAGATCATCGCTGTCGCCGGAGGAAGAGCCCACAGTCTGAGTGCGGTACTCATCCAGGCCGATGATATCGGTGGAATACAGGGTGTTGGAGCCGGTGTAAACCGGATCCAGGTAAACATAGTAGTTGAACAGAACATCCTCCATGGTCAGGGGATGGCCGTCAGAGAACAGAATGCCGTTCTTCAGAACGAAGGTGTATGTAACGGTGCCGTCAGCATTCTCAGTGATGCTGTAATCCTTGGTCACAACAGCTTCGTTATCGCCGTATGCAACCTCAACATTGCCGTTAACATACTTGGAAGACAGCATGCCGATCTGGGTCATACTTACGATGGTTCCGTCCGGTGCGGAGGTGGAGAAGAATGGATTGAACAGACCGTCCAGCTGCTCCGACATAATGACCAGTGCATCGGTCTTCTGCTTCTTACAGCCTGCCAGGCCTGCTGCCATGCTCAGGCAGAGGGCAACGCACAGGATCAAAGAAAGAATTTTCCTTTTCATAGTATTTCTCCTTATATAAACTTAAATTGCTTGCAAATTTATTCCCCGGCAGTTAAAACGACTTTGCCGTTTTCCACCGTTGCGGTAAGGCCCTGGGTGTTCTCCCCTACGATCTCGCAGGTAATGCCCGTGCCATCAACAGCAGTCTCGCCCATACCGCACAGAAGGCCGATCACATAGTCATCGGTTCCGAAGTAGGCATCTGCAGCGATCTGCACCTTGCCCGTAATGGCCACATTGCTCAAAAGTGCATTGTCAGACACCGTTCCTGCCAGCAGGCCAAAGCTTGCACCGGGAACACGGGTGCCGCCCTCAATGGTAAGCGTGGCATTTTCAAAGGTCACATCACTGATGGATGCATTTTCCGTCAGCTGACCGAACAAGCCGGTATTGACCTTGGAATTGTTGGATTGCGTAATGGAAACATTGCGGATGGTATGTCCGTTGCCGATGATCGTGCCGGTAAAGTTGCCGTGCATAAAGGCAGTGGGCCAGATCTGATCCGTAAAGTCCAGATCCGCGTCCAGAATATAGTTGCCGCTGACGCTGGCATTGCTTACCAGCTGCTTTGCGGATGTGATCCGGAACCATTCGCCTTCCATAAAGTCCACATACAGCTTCATTGCTCCGTTTTCCACGGTAGCGCTGTCATAGTTGATCTTGGCAGGGTGTGCAATCTCCGCCGCTGCCACTTTTTGTGTGCCCTCTGCATCCAGATATACATCGCCCCAGGTGTAGCCGTCGTACTTGGGGAACTTGCCCATCAGGACAGATCCGGATTTCTCATCCCAGGAAGGAAGCTGGATGTGCTCCATATCCGATTCCAGAGGACTCAATGTAGTTGTACTGATCTGTGCCCCGGATTCCAGATCGTATACCTGGATCTCAAGCAGCGGGGCCCATGCAGCATACAGCGTCAGCACAGGCTCAGACGCGGAGTAATCGCCGTCAGCTTTTACGCTGTATGTGCTGTTTTCAAAATCCCATTTGTCTGCGTAGGTAGCAGTCTCCCCTTCCCAGCTGCACTGGGCGTACCAGCCAACCAGGAAATAGCCGTTTTTCACGGCTGTAAAGGCTTCCTTGCCCCGACGGGGATCATCGGGCGAAAGCAGTGCGATCTGTGCGTCTCCATTGCTGTCCTTAGGCAGATCAGCCAAATTGTAGGAGTCTACGATCACAGAAGTATTCGTGGTGAAAAAACCGCCGTTGGCATCGAATTTAATGCTGATGTTATATCCCTCAGCATCGTTGGTGCGATAGGGATTTTTCACAGCGGCGCAGCCGGCTGTTACCAGAATCACTGTTGCGACCAGAAGGATCAATAAGATCGCTTTTTTATTCAGCTTCATATTGTGCATCTTCCCTCACGGAGGGCTAAGCCGCAAAATTCATCACGGCTTAGCCCGTTTTCTTATTCTTCGGAGGACTCTTCCTCTTTCTCCTCTGCCGCAGCAGAAGGTGTTTCCTGGGTTTCTTCCGCAGGTGCTTTTTTCTTGGCAAATACTTTCTTGGTCAGTTCCTTCAGCTTCCGGCCCAGCGCCCGCAGCTTGCGCAGCAGCGCACCGGTCAGGCTCTTTACCCTGCTCCAGATCGCAGCTGCCAGTTCCCGCTTGCGCAGCAGGATAAAGACTGCCGCCGCGATCACCAGCACAACTACTGCTGCCACGATAATAAGCACGGTATAATTCTTGGGCTCCGTCTGCTCATCTACCACGGGAACGGACTCCTCCACAGGTGTCAGAGCAATGATTCTCTGCTCAGCCTGCAGCAGCTTATCATAGTTGGAAACCAGGGACTGCTGACTTAAGGTCGCGATCTTGTTGTAGGCAGCCCGGGCAGCTTCCACAACCGCCTTGTTCTCATAAACAACGCGCTCAGGGATCTCATTGATGGCCTGGATGGCTGCCAGTGTTACATCGTCGGCAGCAGCAGCGCCTTCCACAGCCCGGTCAAAGTACCGGCTCATAATGTAGGTGTCGTAATGCTGACCGTTGACCGGATGTACAAGCATCAGCTTGCTGTCCACATAACCGACATAGTCCACAAAGTTGGCGCCGTAGTATACATTGGAGTACATACCGCCCGTTGCATTCCACATAAAGTAGGGCAGCATCTCCATAGATCCGATCTGCACTTCGTTTCCGTCGTAATCCACATATGTGCCATAGTCGCCGGAGCCGGGCAGATGCTCGAAGCACTCATAGTAAGCAGGATCAAATTCTTCCTCCAGAATGGGGGCTTCATAGCTCTGGAATACTACAGTTTCCAGCTTGTCGCAATCGTAGAATGCCTTGTGTCCGATGGCGGCAACCGTATAGGGCAGTGTGACCATCTTCACATCACTGCCTGCAAAGGTCATTGCGGTAATGCGTACAGTACCGTCAGCGATCTGAACATTCTCCTGGTTGACACCTGCGTAGGTGATCAATTCCAGACCGGTCTTGATCTTGCAGTACAGAGAGCCGTCGATCACCTTTACTGTTTCGCTGATATCGTAGGTGTAGATGGGCGTCTTGTGAACTGTGCCGTTAAACGCAGTCTCCTCCAGCTTGTGGAAGCTTCCCACATCGCACATTGCGAAGGGATTGTCGCCCAGCGTTACCAGCTTTTCGCCCAGGATCACCTTGAATGCGGTTTTCTCTTCCTTAATGAAGGCCTGGGTGCCGATATGCGCTGCATTGCTCAGATCCGCCTCGACCACGCCGGCATAGGCAAATGCATAGTCGCCCAAAGAGCTAACAGATGCCATATTCTTCACATCCGTCAGCAATGCGCAGTACGCAAATGCGCCTTCGCCTACGGTAACGGTATCCGGGCTTTCCTCTGTAACAGGCTTCAGGGTAATGGCGGTAAGCTTGCTGTTTACAAAGGCATACTCGCCGATATTGGTAGCAGCGGACAGATCTGCAGCAGTAATGCCTTCGTTTTCCATAAAGCAGTAATCGCCAATGGTGATGACCTTGTCCAGGTTAATGCTTGCCAGATCGGTACAGCCTGCAAAGGTGTACTGCTTCAGCTCTGTGATGCCGTCGCCCAGCTTCACATTTGTCAGGCTGCGGCACAGGGCAAAGGCATACTCGCCAACGCCGGTAGCAGAGGACAGATCCACATCCTTCAGCGCGCTGGCGTGCTCCGTGGTCAGATACTGACCGTCCTTGGATACGGCCGCCACCTGCATATTTTCGTCCAGGCAGATATAGTACTCATCGCCGGAGAATGCATAGTCGCCAATGGAAATCGCCTTGCTCAGATCAATAAATGCCAGATCCGTGCAGTTGTAGAACGCCTGCTTGCCGATCTGTGCGCCCTCGCCCAGGGTAACGGCGGTCAGGTTTGCCGCATTGGCAAAGGCATTGTCGCCAATGGTGACATTCTTGCCGATGGTCAGCTCCTTCAGCGGGGCATTGAAGTCATAGTAGAAATACTTTTCGCCGTCCTCATCATAGTTCAGCACCCGGAACACATTGTCCACGCTGACCTGGAAGGCAAATTTGCCCAGAACTACATCGTCGCCGACGGTAACGGAGGTCAGGGCCATACATTCGCTGAACGCGCCCTCGGGGATCTCCATACCGCTGGGGATGGTGACAGAGGTCAGCTTGGTGTGGGAGAAGGCATATCTGCCGATCTTTGTTTCGGCTGTAAACTTGGGCAGCTGGGTAATGCCGGTCTCGAAGAATGCATATTCGCCGATATCGGTCAGTTCGCCCAGCGTGATCGCTGTAATGCTGTCAGAAGATCCGAAGCCGTACTCCCCTACCCAGGTAACAGCAGGCAGGTTAACTGAGGTGATCTTTCTGTTGTGGGAGAATGCGCCCTTGGCAATGCCGGTGACCGGCAAGCCGTCGAACTCTCCGGTGAGGGTGGCAGCCACAGCTACCAGCGTCTTCTCGTCAGCGGACAGGATGTATTCTGCGTTTTGCACCTTATAGGTGGTGTTGCCTGCAGAAACATTGAAGATGCTGACATTGGTATCACGGAAAGCAAATGCGCCGATGTCGTTGACCTCGGGGCCAATGGTAACGCTTTCCAGATTCTTGCACTCGTAGAACATACCCTCAGGCAGCACCGCGGCATTGACATAGAATTCAGTCAGAGCTTCGCAGTCGGTGAAGGCATACATACCGTACTTAACAGTCTGTGCGGTGATGACTACCTTGCTCAGCTTCTTACAACCGGCAAAGGCATACTGGCCGATGGACTGCAGCGCATCAGAGGTCTCAACCGACTCCAGCTTCTGGTTGCCGGCAAAGGCATAGTCGGAAATGACGCAGATGGAAGGCAGCTGCAGCGTGCCCTGCAGATCGCAGCGCTCAAAGGCATTCTGGCTGATGATCTTCAGATTGTTCTCACCGCTGAAGGTGATCTTTTCCAGAGAGGTACAGCCATAGAATGCGCCGTATTCGATGGATTCCAGCGTGGAGGGCAGCACGATCTCCTCCAGAGCGGTCAGATTGGCAAATGCGTAAGCGCCGATCTTTTCAACGCCCTCGGGAATGACCACCTTGGTAATCGTTGCGTTACCGATAAACCACTGCTTGACCGCCTCGGCATCGTCAAACTCCAGTTCTTCCTGCGTCTTTTCGATATACTCAAAGTTGGAGAATGCGAAGTTGCCGATTTCTGTTATGGTCAGATCCTCCGGGAAAGTAACCACGCCGCCGTTGCCGTAGTAATGGGTCAGGCTTGCGCCGGTGGTCAGGAAGGGATCCTTAACTTCCACAGAAATAGACTCAGAGTAATATGTACTCTTACCGTCCTGCATCACCTTAACTGTAACGGAGGCAAAGCCCTCTGCCACAGCCGTAATTGCACCGTTTTCGTCTACCTTCACAATGCTGTCATTGCTGGTTTCAAAGGCCACTGCGGTGTCCTTGGGGAAATAAGCGCTCAAGGTGTAATTCAGCTGCACCGTTTCAGACGGGTACATGCTCAAATTATATTTTCCCTCGAAATACCGGGTATCACCGGTATCGCCAATATCCTTTTCCTCATTGTCTACCACATAGTAGGCATTCACTGTGTTGTAGCCATCCACGCGGAAGATATCCACAACGGGCTTATCAAATCTTTGGAAGCCCTCGTCCCCGTCTTTCAGAACGGTAACATTAAATGTCAGGCTCTTATTGGTCTCAGGATCGCGGACCTTGACCACAGCCTTACCGGAATTGACCGCCACCAGCTTGTTGTTCACAACACGGACCACATTGGGCTTGGAGGAGGTGAACTCCAGCAGCTCGCCCCAGGAGGTGCTGGGATAGACCATAGGCTCCAGAGAATAAACCTCATTGGGGCTCAGGGTCAGACCCTCTTCCAGACCGTCAAAATAGAAGTCAACATAGTCATCCGGAAGACCGATCTCATAAGTTGCATAGTTCAGCGCATAGTCATAGCAAGTGACTGCAAATGTATTCTTGTTCAGGGAATTTTCCTTGATCTGATAGATATAATCCGTCAGCTCATAGGTCACATAGGTGGTGCTGTTGCATTGGGAATACACCGGCGTCATATACTGCTCAAAGTTTTTCAGCTCGGGGATGGCATTTCCCTCTTCATCGGTGGAATTAACGACACAGCCTACCTGGGCAGCCATGGCATAATGGTTGTCATAGATCGCCATTTTTGCGTAAAGGCGATTCTTTTTCAGCGTCTTGTCGTACTCATAGTAGAATTCCACATCCGTCAGAGCGGGAGCCTCAAAGTCCACCACCAGGGGGAATTCAAAGGTGTTCTTCTTGTTGGTATCCAGTGCACCCTCGTCATAGTCCATATAGCCCACCAGCTTCACCGTGTACTTGGTGTTGTTGGCCAGGTTATAGTCCTGGGTGTCAAATTCGATCTCGATGTTGGCAGGATAAATGGAACCGCCGTCGCCGTAAGATTTGCGGACATCGGTATCCACGGTTTCAAAGATCACCTCACCGGTCACATCATCGGTGATGGAGATCTCGATGCGCTCTGCAGAACGCAGCAGACCCGCCCAGACAAACCGCAGAGAGTGGATCGTACCCTCCTGGTTGGACAGCGCGATATAATCGCGGCTGGCGGAGATCACGATGTCTTCGGGATCCTGCAGGAAGTAGTAAGTGCCCAGATAGCTGACATAGTCGCTTTCCACGCCGCCGATGGGACGGGTAGAATAGGCGTCTGCCATGGTCTTGTCCTCAAAGGACAGCGCGTCATCCAGCTCATCTGCATTGGTTTCGTAGTAGTCCAGGTCAAACATAGGTGCCTGGGTCCAGTCGCCGTAGAATGCCAGGTAAGGAACACTCAGGTCAACTCCGCTCTCATCGGCGTTTTCCAGGGTGACGAAGCCTTCTACATACATACCGTTTTCAAAGGACTCATTCAGATATGCCTTGTTCTCGTCTGTCAGGGTGATGGTAACGGTTACATCCACCGCACCGCCAGCCTTGACGCTGACCTTGCTGACTTCCTCACCGCCGACGGTAACCTTGATGCCTGCGCCCTCCAGAATGTGGGCGACCTCGGTAACGGTGGTCTTGCCGTGGGCAGTCTTGGTGTCGGAAACGCCTTCTGTCATTACATAAGTACCGACAGTGTAGCTGCGATCCTTGTCACCAAAGTTATTCACAGTGAACTTCAGCGTATAAACGCCGTTCTTTTCCTTGTCATCGCCCAGCTCGATCTTGGTCTTGTCCATCACCGCGCCGGTTTCATCCTTGGTGGTGATGTAAGCATCGGTATTCAGGGCGTTCATCAGATTTGCAAGGCCTGCGCCCTGCTTCCGGACAGCATATGGCTGGCCGTTGGTATTGAGGATGATATCTGCCGTGGACATCAGCAGCTGATTAACCATCGCAGATACCTTTATATTGTCATTTGCGATCTCGGGGAAATTCTCCACCACATACTGCCGCATCAGGATCATAACACCTGCCAGGTTGGGGCAGGCCATACTGGTGCCGGACAGACGGTCGTAGCCGCCACCGGTGATAGAGGAAAGAATATTGCCGCCGTGCGCAGTCAGCTCCGGCTTGATCTTCAGATCGGGCGTGGGGCCCCAGGAGGAGAAATCGGTAATGAACGGGCCGGATGCCTGATCGCGGCTGATCTTCAGCGTGCCGGACTGAGCTGCCAGCAGCTCGCCGTCGTCCTGGGAAATGGAGCAGACCGCCAGCTTTGCGTTGCCCACATTCATCTTGATCTCACCGGATACATTATTGTAAATAATAATACCGGCTGCGCCCTGGTTTTCCGCGATCATCGCCTTCTCTTCGAAGGTGTTGTCGCCGCGGCGTACCAGAACGATCTTTCCGTTTACATCCAGGCCGGTATAGTCGGCGCTTCTGCCGATACCGGGGATCACCACATATTCGAACTCCTTGGAATTGGCATCTCCCAGAAGTCTGTCAAAGAAGTTCAGCTCCTCGGCGGCGCCGTTATTTGCCTCTTGGAAATAAATAATAGTATCACCGTACAGCAGATAGGGCGTGGGCGTGCCGTCAATGGAAGCGACGGACATCGCGCCTTCGTAGGTAGAGGGAGAGCCGACCGTGCCGGTATCGGGATTGGAGGTCAGGGGCAGGTTGCCGTTTGCCTCAGAGCCGTAGGCAGAGGAGTAGCTGTTGGAGGCAGCCACCACGATGCTGATGCCGGCTTCGCGGATTCTGTCGTAAACGCCGTTGAGGATCTCCTCGTCGGATTCCCGGCTAAAGCCGCAGGCAGTGCCCAAGCTCATATTGATCACATCGACGCCCAGAACCACACAGTCCTCCAGCGCAGCCAGGATCCAGGCACTTCTTGCCGTGTCCATCACATCGGAAAAGATCTTCATTGCCACCAGCTGTGCGTTGGGTGCAACACCGGTGATGGTGTCATCCTTACCGACGATCACGCCGGAAACATGGGTGCCGTGGTTGTTGTGGGTGGAGTAGGGATCGGGATCCTTGTCCGCATAATCGTAGCCAAAAGGAACTTTATTATTAATGAACACATCGTCTACGGTCAGACCCTCGGTCAGGGTCGCAGCTGTGGTATTGCCAATGACCTGAGAAACCTCATCATAGGTCAGACCCAGCTTCTGGGATGTAAAATTATTCACAGAAAAGGCAGTATGTTTTGCATCAAGGCCGGTATCCAGAACGGCAACGACCATACCGCTGCCATCATAACCGGAGCCTTCGCTCTTAAAGATGCCGGTATCATACACATTGACCTTGTTTTCCACCAGCTTCGTCTCTGCGACCTTATATTCCTCGCCAACAATAATGCCGGCACCTTCGCCCAGAGACTGACAGGTAGCGTCAAAGTCCTTTGCCTGGATCACCAGCTCAAAGCCATTGAGGGCGGCGCTGTATTCTTCGCCCGTTGCGTAAGCAACACCGGCCTCGTCCAGCGCAGCCAGGATCTTCGCCTTGCGGCTGTCCCGCTTGCTGATGATCTCAGCTGCCTCCTTGCTTTCCAGCGCAAACTGAGAAAAGCTCATTGCCTTGTCGGTAGCTTCATATGCATCCAGCAAATTCTGCTCGTCCAACGCAATGATCACGGAGATCTCATCATCCGCCTTAATGGTATCCGGAAGCTTCTGCATTACAGAAGAATCCAGATAATCCCGGTAATTTACCTTCAAATCACCAGTGTATTCTTTGATAAAGGATGCTTCATAGCTAACTGCCTGAGCAACCGGCTGTGCCAATGTTGCAAACAGGAGCAAAACTGCTGCCAAAAGGACCAGCAGTGAACATCCTCTTTTTCCAAAATGTCTTTTCTTCATTTACATTTTCGCCTTTCTGTCCGTAGTGCGTGTGCAAATATGCATACCTCACTATATAATACAGCATTTTCGGAGAAAAAGCAACCAATTTTCGGCTTTCTCAGCGAAAAATCTGTATAGATTATGATAAAGTTTTTTATCCGTAACAGAGGTTTTTTTCAAGCGCATCGTTTACATTTTGCACGATCCGTGATATACTGATTTCGACAAAAATCCCCCTCTGGAGGAGTGCTTATGAATCACAAAGCGATCAAGCTGCTTCGGCTCTTTTACGGTGCCGTTGTCAGCGCGATGACGGTCATATCGGGACTGCTGCTGACAGCCGCGTGCCTGCAGATCTACCGCTCCGGCGGAGAGCAGATCTACACGCCGGAGAGGGTCGGCGCAGCCTTTGCCCCCATCGCCATCCCCATTTACATCACCCTGGCACTGATCTGCGGCAGTTTCCTTTTGGAATTCTTCCTGCCGGCCGAAAAAAAGCGTGCCAAGCTGCAAAAGCAGTATCCCCTTTTGCTGCGTAAGGCGTATGAAAGAGCAGATATGCAGATCTGCAACCCGGAGCTGCTGGCAAAGATTCAGAAGGAGCGGAATAACCGCCGCTTCGTGCTGCGGCTGTCTTTGGTAATTTGGGTGATCGGTGCCGCTGTCCTGCTCCCCTACGCCTGCAACGGCAAAAACTACAGCGAAGAGCTGCACCTGGCCACCGATTCCATTGTGGCGATCATCCTGTGGTGGCTGCTGCCCTGCACGCTGGTCCCCACCGGTTTCAGCATTTTTGCTGCCTATTACTCCCGTGCCAGCATCTGCCGGGAGCTGGAGCTGGTAAAGCTGGCGCCGAAAGCGGTTAATAAGCCCGCTGCTCCTGCAAACACAACAGATCGAAAAATCTTCTATGCCCGTCTGGCAATTTTGGGCATTGCATTGGTTCTGATCATCGGCGGTTACATAGCCGGCGGTACTGCAGATGTGCTGGCAAAGGCCGTTGCCATCTGCACCGAATGCGTAGGATTGGGGTGATAGATATGAAAGAAAAGCTAAAAAAACTGATCCCCACCAAGCGGAAAATTATGCAGCTGTATTTTGCGCTGCTGTTTAACGCCAATTTCAAAGGCTTTGTGACCGGCAATATCTATCAGGGCAGCACCAAGCAGTTCTGCGCCCCCGGCATCAACTGCTACTCCTGCCCCGGCGCTGTAGGCGCGTGTCCGCTGGGCTCCTTCCAGGGCTCTTTCAGCGCTGACCGCAGTACACTTTACTATGTAGGCGGTATTCTGCTGCTTTACTGCCTTATGTTCGGCAGAATGATCTGCGGCTGGCTGTGTCCTTTCGGTTTGGTGCAGGAGCTTCTGCATAAGATCCCCACGCCGAAAGTCAAAAAAAGCCCCCTCACCCGGGTGCTTTCCAACTTAAAGTATGTGATTTTGGTGTTCTTCGTACTGATCGTGCCGATTATGTATGCATTTCGCAACACTCCCCTGCCCGCATTCTGCAAGTACATCTGCCCGGCAGGTACATTGGAGGGCGGCATCGGCCTGCTTTCCAACGCCGTCAACAAGAGCTACTTTTCTATGCTGGGCCCGCTGTTTACCTGGAAATTTATGCTGATGGTCAGCATTCTGGTGGGCTCCGTCTTCATTTTCCGGCTGTTCTGCCGCTTCATCTGCCCTCTTGGCGCGCTGTACGGACTGTTCAACAAGCTGTCCGTTTTCGGTGTTAAGGTGGAGAAAAGCAAATGCACCGATTGCGGTCTTTGCCTGAATCACTGCAAGGTGGATATCAAGGAAGTTGGCGATCAGGAGTGCATCAGCTGCGGTGAATGCATCGGCGTGTGCCCCACCAAGGCCATCCGCTGGAAGGGCGTCAGAAACGCTGCTCCCAAGGATGACGGCAAGCACAAGAAAGCAAAAACGGTCACCCGGATCATCTCCGCTGTGCTTTTGATCGGTGTTCTGGTCGGCGCTGTAGTGTACTACTGGAAGCAGCCGGATGTCAGTCTGGACAGACCTGCAGATCAGGTCGACAGAGGCAACGAGGTCGGTGATCTGTGCTACAGCGAGCAGCTGAAGGTCATCACCCCCGAAGGCATCCTGGAGGAAACCGCCGATCCTACTGCCACCGGCAAGGTTACGGTGATCAATTTCTGGGGCACCTGGTGCACTCCCTGCTGCGCAGAGCTACCCTTCTTCCAGCAGGTTGCTGACGAATACGGCGACAGCATTTCCGTCTTCGCCGTCCATTCCTATCTGCTGGCCAATGAAACCGCGGCAGCCTACATTGCCGACAACTACGCCGGCTCCAGTCTGAATTTCCTGTCGGACTACCCTCTGGAGGACGGCAGCACCAGCGGTTACTACACCGCCCTGGGCGGCAGAGGCACTTATCCCTACACCGTTGTTCTGAATGCCGAAGGCGTAATTACAAAGATATTTGTTTCCTCTGTCACCTACGATATGCTGAAATCCGCGGTGGAAGATGCGCTGAACAACTAACATACTGACATAAAGAAACGCTGTCATCCCGAGCGAGCATTTGCAAGCCGAGGGATCTTCCCACTCCGTTCATTGAATGAAGTGCCAAGATTCTTCGATTCCGCTTCGCTCCACTCGGAATGACAGCGTTTTTGTATATTGGGAGTTATACATATGCCTCAACTGCCCGGAGGAAGGCTGCCTCATCGCTGAAAGCGCCCCGATGGATCTTCCGGATCGTTCCGGTGCTGTCAATAAACACCGTGGTGGGATAACTCTCCACCGCAAAGCCGCCCGACAGACCCAACGGATCTTGAAATACAGGGAAGCTTAAGTCCATTTCGTCACGGAGCTGGCGAATGTCTGCCGCGGAGTAGAACGGATCCACCGCCAGCAGTATGATGTCGTCACCGTAGGCTTCCAACGCCGCTTCAAAATACGGGAATTCCTGCTTGCAGGGATTGCAGCTGACATACCAGAAATCCAGGATGATCAGCTTGTTTTCCTGCAGCAATTCCGACAGCTTGTAGGTTCTTCCGTCCACATCCGTCAGCGTAAAATCCATCATTTCATCCCCTACCTGGTAGCGCGCCTTGGAATGATCGTTGGGATCAGACCGCACCGGAAGGGATTTCAGATTGATGGTGACCTGGGTGCTGCCGAAGCTGTAGCTGCTCTGGGCCTGATAGCCCTCCGGCACATTGGACAAATGAACGGTGTATCTGCTGCTGGCGCTGTCAAGCGCAATGGAAACCTTTCCCTTGCTGTCAGTAATACCGCTGGCGGAGCCGGAATCTGCGGTTACCGTCACAGTAATGCCGGAAAGAGCCGTTCCCTCATCAGAGCGTACCGTTACCGCAAACTCCACGGGGCCTTCATCCGATGATGCCCCATCTTTCACGCCGCAGCGGGTGCAGATATGATCCTGACCATAGCTGTGACCCAGCGCTGTACCCTCTGTATGGGCGCAGGCGGTGCAAGTCTTTGGCTTCAGACAAGTAGCCGCCTGATAGCTGTGCTCCTTCATGGGGATGGTCTGGCGGATAACTGCGCCGCATTTGCTGCAGGTGAATTTCTTGCTGCCCTCCGCGGTGCAGGTGGCTGCCTTTGTATAGGTCTGCTGATAATCGTGCTGGCAACCGGAATCTGTAGGCTGCTCTGTTGTCTGAACAGCGCCCTGGGTTTCCTGGGGCTGAGCTGGCTGTGTCGGTTGCGTCGGCTGGGTAATCTGGGTCGGTTGCGTCGGCTGGGTAACCTGGGTCGGTTGCGTCGGTTGGGTGGATTGGGTCATCTGCGTCGGCTGGGTGGCCTGAGTCGGCTCGGTAGGCTGCGTCGGCTGGGTTTGCGCAGCGGTCGACATCTGGGTCGGCAGCGTCGTTGGTGCCTGGGTCTGTTCCGTTGGCGTCTGAGGCGCAGTCCCCGTAGGGGCAGTTTCCGGCTGCGGCTGCGTGACCATTTCAGACGGATCTGTTGATCCGACAGTCGTATTCTCCGTGGGCTGACTGACCGGCAGCTCTGCGCATCCTATGCCGGATAGCAGCAGCAACACCGCCAGAAGAAGTATCAAAAATCGTTTCATATTTGCACCGTTCCCTTTCTCTTTGGCACAATTATACATTATCCGCGGCGCAGATACAATAGAAAACGCAAAAAATCTGTCCGTCTGAAGCTTCAGACGGACAGATCGCAAGTTTTCAGAAATCAGGCAACTGCTTTCAGCACGATGGTCAGCTCGGTCTTGCCGGCTTCGAAATAGAAGACCTCAGCCTCTGCCTCATAGCCTTCAGGAACACCGGTCAGGAAATTGGCGTGATATTCGTCCACTTTAGCAGGTGCAAAGGTAGCGACACCGGCATCATCCGTCTTGACAGGTGCCAGGCAGGTTTCATCGGTACATACCTGCATCATAACACCCACAATGGGGTTGCCGCCCTCGTCAACGACCTTGACCTTGAGCTGAACCATTCCATCAGGAATGACAGCATCAGTAGGAGCCTGGGTGGTGGACTGAGTGGGAGCCTGCGTAGGCTCGGTGGTAGCCGTCGTGCTGCTGCCGTCCGTCGTCTGGGTGGGCTGGCTGCAGGCGCACAGGCACAGCGCAAAGGTCAGCGCCAATGTCAAAGCCAAAATTTTAGTAAAGTTTTTCATTCTTTTTCCTCCACATATGTGCAATTCATTATTTGCTTTTTTAGTATAACACTTCCATCTTTTGATTGCAAGTACTGTTTAGAAAAAGGGCGCGTCCGAAGACGCGCCCTTAATTTTGCTTTGAGAAATAAGGATTCTTAGAACTCCTTCTTCTTTGCGATCACAGCTGCGCCGCCGGCAGTGGAGAATGCCAGAGCCAGAACAGCACCCAGGATGCCGATGCTGCCGGTATCAGCAGGAACATCGTTGTCAGCGGTGTTGTCATCGCCGGTGGTGTTGTCGCCAGTGGTGTCATCGCCGGTGGTGTTGTCGCCAGTGGTGTCATCGCCGGTGGTGTCATCGCCGGTGGTGTCGTCGCCGGTGGTGTCGTCGCCGGTGGTGTCGTCGCCGGTGGTGTCATCGCCGGTGTTGTCATCGCCGGTATCACCACTGTTCAAAACCAGGCCTGCAACAGCAGCCTTCAGAGTTGCGGTTGCCTCG
>JAFQRK010000011.1 GCA_017410075.1 Oscillospiraceae bacterium
AATCCACCTCCCTCATCAGAGGGAGGCAAAGGCGTGGCGCTTTGATATAGGGGCGAGCACCGTGCGTCCGCTTGTGAAATCTTTCTCCGCAACTGTCATCCCGAGCGAAGCCGAGGGATCTACGGCAGTAAATTGGTGCAAAGATTTTTCGAGTCCGCTGCGTTCCACTGGGAATGACAGCATTTTTACAATGAAAAGGCGCGCTGAAGAAAATCAGCGCGCCTAAGCATTATCTTACATATTCAATAACAACTCTGCGGTTGGGCTCGGTGCCGGTGGAATGGGTGGTGATGTTGTCCATATCCTGCAGAGCGGCGTGGATCACATGACGCTCATAGGCGTTCATAGGCTCCAGCGTGGTGCGGCGGCGAGCCTTCAGCACCTGCTGTGCCTTCTTACGGGCATAGCGGCTCAGGCTGTCCTCCCGCTTGGCGCGGTAATCCTCAGCGTCCACATTGATGCGGATATGACCCTCCACGGTGCGGCCCACGGAGTAGTTTGCCAGATGCTGCAGCGCATCCAGGGTATCGCCCCGGCGACCGATCAGATAACCCAGATCGGAGCCCTCGAACTCTACCTTATAGGTGTTGCCTTCTTCCTTCCAGGCGTGGGGAACGGCATCGGAGCCCATATGCTCCAAAAGACCCTTCAGGAACTTTTCAATCTTTTCTTCCACAGAGCCGGCCTCGGCAGGCGCATAGACCTTGGGCTCCGCGGGAGCCTTGGGGGCAACGGGCTTGGGCTCGGTCTTGACAACGGGCTTGGGTTCAGCCTTGGGGGCAACGGGAGCCGGTGCAGGCTGTGCAGCAACGGGCTTTGCCTTGGGCTTGCTGCGGGATGCGCTGCTGAGTGCTACCCGGGGCTTTTCGGGCTCGGGATCGGGAGCTTCATAGGTCACCTCGACCTTGGCAGGCTGATTGCCGATGCCCAGGAAGCCGGACTTTTCTCTGGTGATGATCTGAACGGAAACGCTGTCCCGATCCAGACCCAGCTGTGCCAATGCGGCTTCGATGGCAAGATCAACGGTCTTGCCTGTGGTGATAATGGTTTTTTCCATATTTATTCCTCCGTAGCAGAGCTGCCGTAGCGGTTGGGATCATAGGCGCGACCCTTGCAGTAGGGACGCTCAGGAATGCCGGAAAGCGCTTGATTTTCAGGGGCTTCCTCGGTCACGATGCCACGCTTTGCATCATATTCCCGCTTGGCGGCGGCTTTGGCGGCCTCTTCGGCCTGCTGCTGCTGTTTTTGCAGTTTCTTTTTACTGGTATTTTCGGTGATACCGTTGGGATTTGCTGCCCGCTTTTCAGCACGCAGGCGCTCTTTTTCTGCCTCGATGGCTTCTTCCTCCAGATGCTTCTTCAGCCGCTCGGCATCCTCAGCATCGTAGATCTTGCGGTAGTGCTTGGTCAGCATAAAGTCTTCGGCCATACGGATCACGCCGCCCACGAACCAATACACGGAAAGGCCGGCAGGTACGGTGAAGCCGATCCACAGAGAGAACAGAGGCATGATCCACATCATAACCTTGCTGGACTGATTGGACTGGGACTTTTTCGCGGTCTCTTTGTCCTCCATACCGTTTTCGTCGGTAATAACGGAGTTGTTGGTCTTCTGGGAGATGAACATTGACAGCACCTGCTGTCCGGCAGAAAGCACCGGGATCAGGAACAGGCCGATGTGCGTCCAATCATAGGCAGACCATTTAAAGATGTTGAACTGAGGCATAGCACCCAGGTCAAGACCCAGGAATGTGAAATTGATGCCCTCCAGAGCCGCTGCGCTGATCTCAGGCAGCTCTGCCTTGATCAGCTCGGCATAATGGGGGATCCACTGGGCAGCGACAACCTCTGCATAGTAGCTGTTGCCGGAGAACAGGGAGGGGTTTGCGGCCTTGATGACCTCTACGATCTTTGCTGCATTTTCCACAGATTCGCCCAGCAGATAAACAATGGGCTGACGGATGATCTGCAGCAGGGGGATCAAAATCAGCAGGGGGATAAAGCTCCACAGACAGCCGCCGCAGCCCATGGTTGCGCCTTCTTCTCTTTGCAGCTGCTGGATGGCTTCGTTTTGCTTTTGCTTGTCGTCGGCATACTTTTCCTGGATCTTCTGGATCTTGGGCTGTATGCGGGACATTTTCATCATGCTCTTTTTGCTCTTTGCAGAAATGGGCAGCAGGATCAGCTGCACCAGCGCGGCAAAAATGATCAGAGCAACGCCGTAGTTGTTGGTCAGATCGTAAAGAAACGACAGCAACCAACTAAAAGGAACGGTAATGATTTGCATGAAACATTCTCCTCGTTATGGGACGGGGTCGTAGGGATTGCCTTTGTAGAAGGGATTGCAGCGCATCAGCCGCTTAAAAGCAAGCCAGCCACCCTTCAGGGCCCCGTATTTGTTGATAGCCTCGTAGGCATAGGCGGAGCAGGTGGGTATAAAACGGCAGGACGGTCGCGTGTTGGAAGAAATGTGTTTCTGATAAAAGCGGATCAGAGAAAGAAAGATCTTTTTCATAAAGCGCCTCACAGTTCGTTTCTGGCAGGGAGCAAAATACCGGCCTTTTCTGCCAGCTGCAGATAGGCGGCGGTGAGCTTCTGGAAGTCAGCGGTTACGGCCTTGGAGCGGGCAACCACCACAATATCCCAGCCTTTGCGGAATTTTTCCTCATTCAGGCGGTAAACATCCCGCAGGCGGCGGCGTACACGGTTACGGACAACAGCATGCCCCAGCTTTTTGCTGACGGTAATGCCCACCCGATTGGTGTCAGTTCCGTTTTTCCGGGCGTAAAGCACAACGAAGCCGTTGGCAACGCCGGTGGTGCGGTACAACCGCTGGAAGATGTGATTGAGCTTCAGACTCTTGGAAAATTTCATATCATTCTCCCTTGGAAAGATGCGTTCCTTTTTTCAAAAATCTCCAAATTTCCAACAAAAGAAATCTCAGAAATCTAAGGCATAGCCGAAGAAGATTTTTTCAGGGCAGGGGCGAGAAATTTTTCGGCAAATCAAGGTCAAAAGGTGCAGATATACTTTGTGTATTTCAAACCTTTTGTAACGCAGAGTTGCCGGAAAAGGCCCGTCCTCTGGGCGAAAAAATATTCTGAGGATATGCCCCTAAAAAAGGGAGCGGGGCGAAAAACACATTCGCCCCGCTTATAGCTCCCATTTTCGCATTGAGCGATCATCGTGCTGTTTGGTAGACCCAAAAGCTGCTATCAGGCAGAAAGAACCTTGCGGCCCTTTGCACGGCGGCGGGCAAGAACCTTGCGACCGTTAGAAGTAGCCATTCTCTGGCGGAAACCGTGGACCTTGGAACGATGGCGATTGCTGGGCTGGTAGGTACGCTTCACTTTGGATACACCTCCTGTTAACACATTTATGCTCGACAGTCAAAAAGACCGCAGCGACACATATTTTTTGACCATAATTAGTCATGCTAGGGTATTATAGCCCAAAAAATCAAGAAGGTCAATAGATTTTTTCGTTTTTTCAGGATTTTGCGCTATTTTCTATGGCTTTGCGAGGAACGCAGCGACGCGGCGATCCCCGGAAGCTTCCGGGGATTCCCACGGGTCTATCGCCCTTTGGATGACAGATGAGGCGGAAAAGGAAAGATCCCGTCAGATGACGGGATCTTCTGTGACTTCCGGTTGGGTTTCTTCCGCAGACGGCGCAGTGGGTGCGGCAGTTGGCTCGGTTACGGGCTCGGTTACGGGCTCAGTCGCGGGCTCGGTGGGGGCGTCTGTCGGCGTCTGTGCGGGTGCTGTGGCAGGCGCTTGCGTAGCAGGCTCAGTGGGCGCATCGGTGGGAGCCTCTGTGGGGATTGCGGTGGGTGCTTCTGTGGGCGCCTGAGTGGGCTTTTCTGTAGGAGCAGAAGTGGGTTTCTGGGTAGGCGCCTGGGTAGGTGCTTCCGTAGGCTTCTGGGTAGGCGCCTGGGTAGGTGCCTGCGTCTGTACCTGAGTAGGCTTCTGTGTGGGCGCCTGAGTAGGTGCCTGGGTCGGCACCTCTGTGGGCTGTGTGGGATCTGCGTAGTTGGGCGGGATATCCGCACCGGCAAATGTACCGTCCAGCTTGGAAAGCACCCGGTTATATTCCTCCGAGCCTACCTCGTAAGGAGTGGGCTGATAATTATTATAGTTGGCAACAGAGCTGACCCGGCAGGGAATGACGGTGGTCTCGCCCAGACGGACGGTGCCGTCCTTTTCCCGGATGATCTGCTGCTGAACGATGGCGGAATCCTTGTCTTTGGGATTGCGGTTGCCGCCAAAGGAGAAATTGCCCAGGCTGTACATAATGATACCGCCGTTATATTCCTCCATCTTCTGCAGGACATGGGGATGGTGACCCCAAACGATATCCGCGCCGGCATCAATGGCAAAGTGGGCGATCCGCTGCTGCTCGCTGGTCAGGGAGTAGTAGCCTTCGTCACCCTTGTGCAGGGAGACCACAATGACTTCCACGCCCTGGGCGCGCATATCGGCGATCTCCTCTGTCAGATCCGCTTCATCCAGGAAGAAGCTGATGGCATAAAGGCCGATCTTCAGGCCGCTTTGGGTGGTAATAACGGTGCTGCTCTGGTGCTCGGCATAGGCAATGCCGGCGCCGGCCAGCGCATTTTTGGTAGAGGTCAGACCGGCATAGCCGTAATCGTAAGTATGGTTGTTGGCAAGGCTTACAGCCTCCACGGAGCTGCCGGTGAGGATCTGGGTATAGGCCAGCGGGCCCCGGAAGCGGAAACGCTTTTCCTCGGCTGTGCCGGTGCCTTTTTCTGCCAGAACGCCCTCCAGATTGGTGAAGGTGCAATCGTCAGCGGCAAAAATATCAGCCACATTGCGGAACGGATAACCGTAATCCGTGCCCACAACGCTGACGAAGTTGTCGCTGCTGTTCCAGTCATCCTCTTCTGTGCCCAGGGTGCTGTCGCCGGTGAAGGTCAGCACAAAGCTTTCATAAGGCGGCTCTGTGGGGGCTTGCGTGGGCGCCTGGGTAGGCGGCTGGGTGGGCGCATCCGTGGGAGCCTCGGTGGGGACAGTAGGGGTTTGGGTAGGTGCCGGGGTGGGATCAGGTTCATTTTTCTCCAAAATGAACACGATCACCAGATTGAAAAGCAAAACAACGGATAAAACCGCAATGAGAATATGCTGTGTGCGTTTGGTCATAATGATCCACCTTTCTGGGGGATGATAAAAAAGAAAGCCGCGGCCTCGGCCCCCTCGCCGAGGGTGGATTTCCCCGTTAGCGGGGAAAATGTCCGCGAAGCGGACAAAAGGGGCGCGGGCCCGGCAGGGCCAGTCAGCCGAACAGGCTGACTGGGGGAGTTAAACTCCTTCTGTCCTCGTTAGCACTCGGACACCTCCCTCAGAGAGGGAGGCGAGGGTACGGTGTGTTCTTGTGGGAGGGATAATATTACTGCTCCTGGGCGCGCTTTTTCATCAGATTCCGCATACGGATGCCGTGATCCAGCTCCCGCTTGCGGATGCGCAGGCTCTTGGGGGTGCATTCCAGCAGCTCATCGTCTGCCAAAAATTCCAGACACTGCTCCAGCGACAGCACCTTGGGGGTGGTCAGCCGCAGGGCCTCGTCAGAGCCGGAGGCGCGCATATTGGTCAGCTGCTTTTTCTTACAGATGTTGACGGTCATATCTTCATTACGGCTGCAGATACCCACCACCATACCGGCATAGACCGGTGTGCCGGGGCCAACGAACAGCGCACCCCGCTCCTGAGCGGCGTGGAGGCCGTAGGTAACGGCTTCGCCGGTTTCAAAGCTGATCAAGGAGCCTACCTGACGGCGCTCGATCTCGCCCTTCATAGGTGCATAGCTGTCCAGAACGCTGCTCATAATACCTTCGCCGCGGGTGTCGGTGAGAAATTCGTTGCGGTAGCCGAACAGACCCCGGGAGGGAACCAAAAACTCCAGACGGTAACGGCTGCCCATGGGGGTCATGGACAGCAGATCGCCCTTGCGGCGGCCGATCTTCTCGATGACTGCGCCCATACAGCTTTCCGGCACATCCGCAACCATCCGCTCGATGGGCTCGCAAATTTTGCCGTCGATCTCTTTTGTCAGCACTCTCGGTGTGGAAACGGAGAATTCGAAGCCTTCCCGGCGCATAGTCTCCATGAGGATGCTCAGGTGCATTTCACCGCGGCCTGCCACATTGAAGGCGTCGGTGCCCTGCTCGGTCACATGCAGGGAAACATCCTTAAGAAGCTCCTTTTCCAGACGGTCACGGAGATTCCGGGAGGTGACGAATTTGCCCTCCTTGCCGGCAAAGGGAGAATCGTTGACGGCGAAGGTCATTTCAATGGTAGGGTCGCTGATCTTCACAAAGGGCAGCGGCTCGATGGCATCCGGTGCGCACAGCGTTCTGCCGATGGTGATATCCGCCATACCGGACAGCGCCACGATCTCACCTGCGCTGGCCTCCTGGATGGGGGTCTTGCCCAGTCCGTCGTAGGCGTAGAGGGCAACCACCTTGCCCTTGGTCTTCATCTCAGGGTCGTGATAGTCGCAGATGGACACCTCCTGATTGACCTTGATGGTACCGCGCTCGATACGGCCCACGGCAATACGGCCCACATATTCATTATAATCAATAGAGGATACCAGCAACTGCAGCGGCGCATCGGCATCGCCCTTGGGAGGATCGATGTAATTGACGATGGTCTCGAACAGGGGAATAAGATCTGTGCCGGTTTCATGGGGGCCGTAGGCGGCAGTGCCCTGCCGTCCGGAACAGAATACGGTGGGGGAATTGAACTGATCGTCGGTGGCGTTCAAATCCAGCAGCAGTTCCAGAACCTCGTCCATCACCTCGTCGATACGGGCGTCGGGCTTGTCGATCTTATTGACCACCACAATGACCTTATGACCCAGCTCCAGCGCCTTTTGCAGCACAAAACGGGTCTGAGGCATAGGGCCTTCCGCAGCGTCTACCAGCAGCAGAACGCCGTTGACCATTTTGAGGATGCGCTCCACCTCGCCGCCGAAATCGGCGTGGCCGGGCGTGTCCACAATGTTGATCTTGGTATTTTTATAGGTAACGGCGGTGTTCTTGGCCAAAATGGTGATGCCCCGCTCCCGTTCCAGATCACCGGAGTCCATGACCCGGTCCTGGGTTACCTGATTCTCGCGATAGATGCCGCCCTGCTTCAGCATTTCGTCCACCAGGGTGGTCTTACCGTGGTCGACATGGGCGATGATGGCAATATTGCGGATATTTTCCTGAGATGCCATAAAATTTGCTCCTTTGATATATCTAAAAATGTGCAATAATTATCTTAACCTAAAAAATATAGCACATAAACCCGGGAAAAGCAATGTTTTTGGGAAATAATTGTAAGGAAGGCATGGCGCGCCGCCTTGCTCCGCCCGCAATGGCAAGAGGGCGGATGAAAAATCCGCCCCTGCGGCATAAAATCAGGCGCGTACGGTGAGACAGAGGCGAAAAATGCGCAAAATTGGGAACACGCTTGCACAGAAAAAACAAATATTGAATGTTATTATATTATAATAATGTATAAAAAGACGAAAAATGGATACTGTGTATGCTTTTTGACGGCAAGGAATACAAAAATTGCAAAATAAGGCAAGAAAAAGAGTGATATTTTTAAAAATATGTATTGCATGCCAGAGACATTTGTGCTACAATGGTGTAACTTATCAGAAACCATCCGTATCAAGCGAGGGAAAATTTTGGGTTTTCGAGACTTTGCAAAGGACTATAAAATTGAATTTGTAGACCGTCCGGGCCACAAAAGACCCAAAGCTGTGCGCGTCTATGTAGGCGCTTGGTATCGGTTTAAGGAGCCGCCGGAAAAGATCCGGTACCTAAAATGGTATTACCTGATCGCTTTGCTGGCGGTAGCGGTTTTCTCTGTTGTTCCCATGTGCATTGATTGCAACTTCACCCGCACCTGGTATATCCAGCTGCCCGGCGTGATGGTCTGGATCCCCTGGGTGTTTGCAGCCTGCGCCGTATGGCGGCTGTGGACGGCCAAGGAAAAGGTGGACCGGGAACACAAGATGCTGCTGGGCGACCGGATGAACGGCGCAAGCCTGTTCCTGACGGTGTTCAGCGTGGTCAGCTTCCTGGGCTGTGTCTTCGCATCCTTCGTCAACACGCCCCAGATCCCGGATATTGTGGTAAGCTGCTTCTGCCTGCTGAGTGCAGCAGGCTCCATCGCACTGTTTTCCAAGCGCAAGTCTTTGGAAATGGTGCTGGCTTAATAAAAAATCAAGCAGGCGCGCCTGCTTGCGTTGTGGATCCTATCCACAACGATGAGATGCTGTATATTTTTCGGCGAGACCGATGAATATAAAAAATTTAGGAGGTAAAACTTATGAAATCCACATTTGCAAAGATCCTGGCGCTGGCGCTGGTTTTCGTGATGGTTGCAGGCATTATGGCTGGTTGTACCAAGCCCACCACTTCCACCGATCCCAAGGAAACCACCCCCAATGATGATCAGGGCACTACGCAGACAGCGGACACTCTGGTTTATGCCAACGACTATCTGTCCCAGAAGTTCAGCCCCTTCTTCGCTGACACTTCCTACGATCAGGACGCCGCTGGTCTGACCCAGATCTCCCTGCTGACTTCTGACCGTGAGGGCAATGTCCTGCTGAGCGCAGGCACCAAGGAAGGTCAGGTCGTTCCTTACAACGGTAAGGACTACACCTACTATGCTCTGGCAAACTGCGTCATCACCGAGAACGAGGACGGCACCGTTACTTACGCAATCACCATGCGTGACGATGTTACTTTCTCTGATGGCGAGAAGGTCACCGCAGACGATGTCATTTTCTCCATGTATGTTCTGTGTGATCCCACCTTTGACGGCTCCTCCACTCTGTACTCTCAGGCTATCCTGGGTATGGAAGAGTACCGCGCAGGTATGGACACCCGCTTCAACCTGGTGTTCGCTACTGAGAACGCAGGCTACACCGCTAACGACAACTTCACCGAAGAGGACTACAATGCCTTCTGGGCAGCCTTCGACAAGGCCGGCGAAGCTTTCGCACAGGAAATCATTGACTACTGTGTTGCCAGCTACGCTGATGACTACGGCGAGACCTACATCGGCGCTACCGGCGACGAGATCCGCGCTGATGCTGGTCTGCAGGTCAAGCTGGGCATGGCTATGTGGGGCTATGGCGATGCTTGGACCGAGGGCGCAACCGCTGCAGACTACTGGGCAGCTATCTTCGAGACCTACGGCTACAACCTGTCTGCTGACGACGGCATCAACTACGAGTCCGCCGGCAGCACCTTCGAGGCTCTGATGTATGAGGCTCTGGGCGACAATGCTGACACCTTCCGCGCCGGTGTTTCCACCGGTGAGGGCGCTGCCAACATCGCCGGCATCAAGAAGACCGGCGACTACACTCTGGAGATCACTGTCGCTAAGATCGACCCCACCTTCATCTATCAGCTGACTCTGGCTGTCTCCCCCATGCACTACTATGGCGATGCTTCCAAGTACGACTACGAGAACAACTCCTTTGGCTTCACCAAGGGCGATCTGTCCACCGTTCGTGCTAAGACCACCACTCCTCTGGGCGCTGGCCCCTACAAGTTCGTCTCCTATGAGAACAATGTTGTCTCCTACGAGGCTAACGAGACCTACTACCTGGGCGCTCCCAAGATCAAGTACTTCAAGATGCAGGGCGTCGGTTCCTCCGATAAGGTTACCGGTATGACCACCGACCTGTTCGATGTCACCGTTCCCAACTTCAACGACGATGATGTCGCTGCTATCAAGGAAGCGAATACCAATGGCAACCTGGTTGGCGACAAGCTGACCACTATGACCACCGACTTCCTGGGCTACGGCTACATCGGCATCAACGCTGACAATGTTAAGGTCGGCGACGACAAGGCTTCCGATGCTTCCAAGGCTCTGCGCCGCGGTCTGGCAACTCTGATGGCTGTTTACCGCGAGCCCGTTGTTTACGCTTACTACGGCGACCGCGCTTCCATCATTCAGTACCCCATTTCCAACACCTCTTGGGCAGCTCCCAAGCCTGCTGACGAGGGCTACAACCTGGCTTACTCCAAGAATGCCGCCGGTGAAGTTGTTATCACCGCTGACATGAACCAGGAGGAGAAGGTCGCTGCTGCAAAGGCTGCTGCCAAGACTCTGTTCGAGGCTGCCGGCTACACCTTTGGCGATGACGGCAAGGTTACCGCTGCTCCTGAAGGCGGCGCTACCTCTTGGGAGATCATCATCCCCGCTGACGGCAAGGGCGATCACCCCGCTTACGGCATCCTGACCGAGACCAAGAACGCTCTGGCTGAGATGGGTCTGGAACTGATCATCAACGACCCCGCTGACTCCAACGAGCTGTGGGATGCTCTGGACGCTGGCACCTGCGATATGTGGGCTGCTGCATGGGGTGCAACTCCCGATCCTGATATGTATCAGGTTTACCACTCCAGCAATGTCCACGGTCTTGAGGGTTCTTCCAACTCCAACCACTACGGCATCCAGTCCGCTGAGCTGGATCAGCTGATCATGGATGGCCGCTCCACCACCGACCAGGCATTCCGTAAGGCTACCTACAAGGCAGCTCTGGAACTGCTGATGGATTGGGGCGTTGAGCTGCCCACCTATCAGAGACAGGAAGCTACTCTGTTCTCCACTGAGCGCGTGAACATCAGCACCGTTCCCGGTGACCTGACTCCCTTCTACGGCTGGATGGCAGAGATCCACACTCTGGAGATGAACTAATTTCCAACGTAGGGAAATTATCGAAACTAGCTAACTAATTGCTATATGCAGCCATAGGCGGAGCAATCCGCCTATGGTTTGCATCATCTTATGACGGTTCAAACATTAGAGCCCGAACTGACAAATCTGCACTTGGTGCTATGCCAGCAAATGTAGATTTGCCCGCTCAGGCAAACTCCGGACGGCAAAGTTGCCCCGCGATTTTGCTTCCCGAGCGAGAAAAACTAGAAAAAGTGGTGATATAATGGGAAAGTTTATTTTAAAACGAATTCTTTTGTCCATTGTCATTTTGTTCTGTGTTATGCTGATTATCTATACATTGATGCACAGCTTACCCACGAATTATATCGATACGATGGCGCAACAGCTGGCTCAGCGCCCCGGCAGCAACAAGTCTGCGGCGGAGTGGCTGGCTGATCTGAATGCAAAATACGGCATGGATAAGGGCATCCTGGGTGGATTTTTCACCTGGTTGAAGTCCGCCGTTGTCGGTGACTTCGGCGAAAGCTGGGTTCACAATGTGCCCCCCACGGAGAAGTTTGCCGATGTTATCGGCATCAGCTTTATCCTGGGCGCCGTTTCTATGTTCTTTGAGATCATCATCGCCATTCCTCTGGGCATTCTGGCCGCAAAGCGGCAGTACGGCGCGGTGGACTACACCGTTACGGTGGTGGCGCTGGTGGGTATTTCTATGCCAACATTCTTCGTTGCAACGCTGCTGAAGCTGATATTCGGTGTGAAGCTTGGATGGTTTGAGATCACCGGTCTGACATCGGCCCGGTATTACGATACGCTGACAAGATTCGGCCAGATCATGAATCAGGCCTGGCATCTGGTGCTGCCTGCCATCACCATTATCGTCATTTCCATCGGCGGTCTGATGCGCTATACCCGTACCAATATGCTGGAAGTTCTGAACGCAGACTATATCCGTACCGCCAGAGCCAAGGGCCTGCCGGAAAAGAAGGTCATCAACTACCACGCATTCCGCAATACGCTGATCCCCGTCGTGACCATTCTGGGCGGCAGTCTGCCCAGCCTGTTCTCCGGCGCGCTGATTACGGAGCAGCTGTTCTCCATCCCCGGTATCGGCTATACCGCGTATCAGTCTATGATTGTTGGCGATATTCCCTTTACCATGTTCTATCTGTCCTTTATGGCAATCCTGACGCTTCTGGGCAATTTGATCATGGATGTACTGTACGCTGTGGTTGACCCCCGCGTGCGCTTGAGCTAAGGAGGATAAACCATGGAAAAACGCAATTTTAACGAAGCGCTGAAACAACGCGAGCTTCGTGAGCTGGAAGAAAATGCCCGCCGCAGCGGCGAAAACGAAATGACGCTGGATGACGCTGCCCGAGTCAAGATCCTCAGCCCCGGTATGCTGGTGTTCAAGCGGTTCATCCGCAATAAGCTGGCGCTGGTTGGTTCTGCGATCCTGATCATTATGTTCCTGTTCGCTTTCCTGGGCCCGTATTTCTACAAGTATGATCAGACCCAGGTGTTCACCACCTATAAGAAGCTGAACCTGAACTATGCCAACGCCAAGGAGCGTACGGAGTATACCGTTTATACGGTGGAAGATCTGGGCATCAGCGTGACCACCAAGAATCTGTTTAACTCCATCGTGCTTAAAATGGAGGAAAGCGGACAAACGCAGTATATGACAGAGGATTCCGCCAAGGGAACTCCTGTTCTTGTGGAAAAGCTGGGTGACAACATCTACACTATGTCCGTCAGCGCACAGACCACCGTTGCATCCTTTGCTATGCAGAATATCGGCAAGTACAACACCAAGCTGAAGATGATGACATACACCGATGCTGCTATGGATGCCGGCTTTGAGAAGGCTGTGGCAGATGCCGCCGCTGCAAAGCTGACCCAGTTTGAGTACGGCGGAAATCTGTACCTGCTGAAGAACGGTGCCAATGCCCGCGAAAAGCTGGTGGTGGGCACCGGCACAGGCAATATGACCTATACCGGTGAGGCGCTGGGCGATGAATTCGAACAGCAGGTGGCACAGGCTGTACTGGCCGGCGAAGCCAGCTTCACCTACGCAGACACCCTCTATACGCTGACAGCAGGCGCCAACGGCACCTATGATATTTCCGCCATTGGCAGCGGCACCAAGCTGTCCTTCGTGGCTTCCCCCTTCGTTTTTGATACCGTTGTGGCAGGCACCAAGCTGTCCGACGCATTTAAGATCAATGCGCTGCTGGCTGTCTACGGCACCGGCGCGTTCACCGCTGACGGTGTGAGCTACACCACCTCTACGGACGGTGAGGATATCTATATCAACACCGCCGACGGCGAAGCCTTCGCTGCGCTGTCTACCTTCGTTGTGCGCCGCTTCAACGGCGAGGACACCCTGGATCTGGAGTTCAAGAAGATCACCCAGGAACTGGTGGCCAAGATGGAGGCAGAAAATCTGAGCAGCGCTACCTTCAATTACAAGGTCTCTCAGCTGGATGACAACGGCATGCCCGTTCTGGATGAGAACGGCGAAGTGATGCTGGTGGAGTCCGAGCTGACCATTAACGATAAGGTTACTGACTATGTGGTGACCTGCGAGCAGAACACCAATATGATCGACCGCTTCGCCGCACCCTCCGATGAGCATATCTTTGGCACGGACGGCGACGGTATGGATATTCTGGCCCGTATGATGGCCGGCGGCCGTGTTTCTCTGCTGGTCGGTTTCGTGGTCGTTATTCTGGAGATCATCCTGGGCATCATTATGGGCGGCATCGCCGGTTACTTCGGCGGTTGGGTCGACAATCTGATCATGCGTCTGGTCGACATCTTCTACTGCATCCCCTCTATGCCCATTCTGATCATCATCGGCTCTATGCTGGATGCTCTGCGTCTGTCGCCTTATGTGCGACTGATGTGGCTGATGGCGGTTCTGGGCTTCCTGGGCTGGGCAAGCATTGCCCGTCTGGTCCGCGGACAGATCCTGAGCCTGCGGGATCAGGACTTTATGGTGGCAACCGAGGCCTCCGGCCTGCCGGTTGGCAGACGGATCTTCCGCCACTTGATCCCCAATGTGATGCCGCAGCTGATCGTTACGGCTACCATGGGTCTGGGCGGCGTTATCCTGACCGAGTCCACCCTGTCCTTCCTGGGTCTGGGCGTTAAGCATCCCATGGCTACCTGGGGCACCATGATCAACTCTGTCGCTACCAGCGCATATGCAATGACCACCTACACCTATATCTGGATCCCCGTGGGTCTGCTGATCTGTCTGACCGTTATCGCCTTCAACTTTGTCGGCGACGGTCTGCGTGATGCTTTCGATCCCAAGATGAAGCGCTGAGAGGGAGGAGAGCTATGAGCATCTTTAAGAAAAAAGACAATAAGGGAGTCGGCTATATCTCTGCAAAAACCTCCCGCAAGATCTCCAAATTCAACCGCAAGGTCACCAAGAAGCTGGAGCGGGAACGGGAGGATGCCGGCAAGGATCCCGAGCTGTATACCACTACGATGAAAGATCCCAATAATGTAGTGGAATTCGACAATGTTTGCACCTATTTCTTTACGGATATCGGTACTGT
Organism: Oscillospiraceae bacterium; assembly: GCA_017410075.1. Lineage (GTDB taxonomy): Bacteria > Bacillota > Clostridia > Oscillospirales > Oscillospiraceae > Faecousia. The sequence continues at coordinate 14,290 of JAFQRK010000011.1, forward strand.
CCGTGCAGTTGACGGCGTATCTTTCGATGTTCCCAAGTGTTCCACGGTTGGTATCGTGGGCGAATCCGGCTGCGGCAAGTCCGTTACCAGCCTGTCCCTGATGCAGCTTCTGCAGCGTCCCAGCGGCCAGACGGTAGGCGGCGAGATCCGCTTCAATGTGGGCGACGGCAAGGCGCTGAACATCGTGAAAACGCCCACCGCCAAAATGCAGCAGATCCGCGGCAACCGGATCTCTATGATCTTCCAGGAGCCGATGACCAGTCTGAACCCGGTGTTCCGCATCGGCCAGCAGGTCAATGAGGTTCTGGAGCTGCACCATCCCGAGATGACTCCTGAGGAAGTCAAGGCCCGTACTCTGGAAATGCTGGAGCTGGTTGGCATTGCCAACAAGGAAGGCGTTTACAATATGTATCCCCACGAGCTGTCCGGCGGTATGCGTCAGCGTGTTATGATCGCCATCGCTCTGGCCTGTACGCCTGAGCTGATCATCGCAGACGAGCCCACCACGGCGCTGGATGTTACCATTCAGGCCCAGATCCTGGATCTGTTGCGGGAGCTGAAGGATAAGATCAATTCCTCTATTATGCTGATCACCCACGACCTGGGCGTTGTGGCAAATATGGCAGATTATGTGGTGGTTATGTATGCCGGCCGCGTGATCGAAAAGGGCACTGCGGAAGATATCTTCCACAATCCCTGCCATCCCTACACCATTGGTCTGATGAAGTCCAAGCCCGTTGTAGGCAAGCAGGTGGAGGAGCTGTATAACATCCCCGGCAGCGTGCCGAACCCGGTGAATATGCCCAACTACTGCTACTTTAAGGATCGCTGCGAGATGCAGTGCGACAAGTGCAAGGGTCAGTATCCTCCGGAGATCCGTATCAGCGATACCCATATCGTTTCCTGCTACCGCTTTATGGAGCAGGGCGAGGTGGTTGGTTATCCGAAATCAACGAATGTGGAGGAGCTTTGATATGGCAGAAGAAATGAAAAATGGCACAATGGGCCTCAATAGCTTCGACAATGCAGAAAATGACGAGCAGTACCTGCTGGTCGTTAAGAATCTGAAAAAGTATTTCCCCATTAAATCCAGCTTCTTCAAGAAGACCATTGGCAATGTTAAGGCTGTCGACGGTATTTCTTTCAAGATCAAGCGTGGCACCACAATGGGTCTGGTTGGTGAATCCGGCTGCGGCAAGTCCACCGTCGGCAAGACCATTCTCCGCCTGCAGGATAAGACCGCCGGTGAAGTTTTCTTCAACGGTGTGGATATCTTTAAGCTGAGCAAGAAGGATCTGCGCAAGTCTAGACCCAATATGCAGATCATCTTCCAGGATCCCTATTCCAGCCTGTCTCCCAGACTGCCGGTTTCCGAGATCATCGGCGAGGGCGTCCGTGAGCACGAGATCGTGCCCAAGGAGGAGTACGACGAGTATATTTCCCGCGTGATGCGCGCCTGCGGTCTGCAGGAGTATCATAAGGATCGCTATCCCCACGAGTTCTCCGGCGGTCAGCGTCAGAGAATCTGCATTGCCCGTGCGCTGGCCCTGAACCCGGACTTCATCCTCTGCGATGAGCCTGTTTCCGCTCTGGACGTTTCCATCCAGGCGCAGATCATCAACCTGCTGCGGGATCTGCAGAAGGAATTCGGCATTACCTATCTGTTCATTTCTCACGACCTTTCCGTCGTTGAGCATATCTCCGACACCGTCGGCGTTATGTATCTGGGCAATATGGTGGAATATGCACCCACGAACCGGGTGTTTGAGAAGCCGATGCACCCCTACACCCAGGCGCTGATCTCTGCGATCCCCGTGCCCGATCCGGATTACAAGATGGATCGCGTGGTGCTGGAAGGCAGCATTCCTTCCCCTGCAAATCCCCCCTCCGGCTGCAAGTTCCATACCCGCTGCAGCAAGTGTATGGAGGTCTGCAAGCACTTCGTTCCCGACTTTGTCGAGCTGGAAGAGGATCATTTCTGTGCTTGCCATCTGTACAATTCTCCCGAGCGTCAGGCGGAGCTGGAAGCGGCGCTTGAGGAAAAGTAAATGGCAAAGAAGAAAAAGACCTTTGACGGGGATGACGGCCGTGTCGTCGCGAAGATGAATGTGGACGGAATGCCCTGGTATATGCGCGCGGAGAAAAAGGAGCTGCCGCAGGACAGCGATATCAGCGACCTTTCCAAGAAAGAAACCTGGGAGATCATCAAGGGCTCGGTGAAGGCCGGCCTGCTGATCGGAAGCGTGTTTTTTGTGGTATTTCTGGCGTTCATTCTGTTCTGCGTGTATGTCTGGTTCCGGTAATTGAAAAGGAAAACCCGTGCCACCCGGCACGGGTTTTTATTATTCTTATGGCCGCAACCTCGGCCCCCTCTCTGAGGGTTGATTTCCCCGTTAGCGGGGAAAATGTCCGCGAAGCGGACAAAAGGGGCGCGGGCCCAGCAGGGCTGCCTTTTTGCCTGCAAAAAGGCTGGGGGAGTTAAACTCCCTCCGTCACGGCGTTCGCCGTGCCACCTCCCTCAAAGAGGGAGGCAAGGGTGCGGCGCATCATTTTGGGGATTGCACCCCAAGAGTACTTCCTCGCGCTTCGCGCTCAGGGCGCCATGTCGCTTCGCTCCTCGCAATGACAAGAAATTCAAAAAACAAGGGCGTGTTGATTATCAACACGCCCTTGTGGATTATTTTACACTGTTGGTGGAACGCAGGGTGACATCGTGGGCGCCGCCCTCCACAATGGAGGTGGCGGAAACCAGCGTCAGCTTGGCATCCCGCTGCAGATCCGGAATGGTGATCACACCGCAGTTGCACATGGTAGACTTGACCTTGTAAAGAGAAGCCTCCACATTGTCGTGCAAAGAACCGGCGTAGGTAACGAAAGAGTCAACGCCCTCTTCAAAGTTCAGCTTGGTGGCGCCGCCCAGATCGTAGCGCTGCCAGTTCCGGGCGCGGTTGGAGCCCTCGCCCCAGTATTCCTTCATATATGCGCCGTTGACCATCACCTTGTTGGTGGGGCTTTCATCGAAGCGGGCGAAATAGCGGCCCAGCATCATAAAGTCGGCACCCATAGCCAGCGCCAGGGTCATATGGTAATCGTGGACGATGCCGCCGTCGGAGCAGATGGGCACATAGATGCCGGTCTCCTTGAAATACTCGTCCCGGGCGGCTGCAACCTCGATCAGAGCGGTTGCCTGACCGCGGCCGATGCCCTTGGTCTCACGGGTGATGCAGATGGAGCCGCCACCGATACCTACCTTGACAAAGTCTGCGCCGGCCTCAGCCAGGAAACGGAAGCCGTCCCGGTCTACCACATTGCCTGCACCGATCTTTACGCTGTTACCATAGTTTTCACGAACCCAGGCGATGGTCTTCTGCTGCCAGCAGGTAAAGCCCTCGGAGGAGTCGATGCACAGAACATCTGCGCCGGCCTCCAGCAGAGCGGGAATGCGCTCAGCGTAGTCGCGGGAGTTGATGCCTGCGCCTACCAGATAACGCTTCTTGCTGTCCAGCAGCTCCAGGGGATGGGCCTTATGGGAAGCGTAGTCCTTGCGGAATACAAAATACATCAGGTGATCGTTGGCGTCAACGATGGGCAGGGAGTTCAGCTTGTGCTCCCAGATAATATCGTTGGCTTCCTTCAGCGTGGTTTCTGCAGGAGCGACGATCAGCTTTTCCCGGGGCGTCATAAAGTTTTTGACCTTTTCGCTGGGATCCATACGGGAAACGCGGTAATCGCGGCCGGTAACAATGCCCAGCAGCTTGCCGCCGGAGGTGCCGTCATCTGTAACAGCAACCGTGGAGAAGCCGTTGCGCTCCTTCAGCGCCAGCACATCGGCCAGCGTGTCTTCAGGAGTCAGATTGGAGGCGGAGGCAACAAAGCCGGCCTTGTAGCCCTTGACCCGTGCCACCATGGCGGCCTGGGACTCGATGGACTGAGAGCCGAAAATGAAGCTGATGCCGCCCTCTTTTGCCAGAGCGATGGCCAGGGTGTCGTTGGAGACAGACTGCATAATGGCCGAGGTCATGGGAATGTTCAGGGAAATCGCAGGCTCTTCAAAGCCCTTGCGGTACTTAACCAGCGGCGTGCGCAGAGAAACATTGCTGGGAATGCACTCCTCAGAGGTATAGCCGGGGATCAGCAGATACTCGCTGAAAGTACGGCTGGGCTCGGACATATAATGTGCCATTGGAATCTCCTCCTGGTGTAATAATTTGGTGGATTTATTACCCATAAATATATCACAGTATGGCGTGTGGGTCAATAGTCTAGTTTGTTAAAAAAAGGAGATATTCGACACCGTATTTTGTAGGGTTGGTATGCATTGCAAAATAGGAAAGAGAACCCTCTCAGTCGCGCCACCGCTCTTGCCTCTCCCTTTGGGAGAGGTGTCCAAAATCTGCGATTTTGGACGGAGAGGGTGTCGTGCCAGCTCTCCCAAGGGGAGAGCCAAGACAGAGCGACGGAAAATTTACAAATGGGCTATGATTTTTGGCGCGGGCGTGTTATAATGTATAAAATTGGGTTGATATGACCGTTTTGAACTATTTTTTCGATGAGGTATGCGTTTATGGGACTGATTACCAAAATATTCGGCACCCGTTCTCAGCGGGAGCTGAAAAAGATCCAGCCGATCGTGGATAAAATTCTCGGGATGGAGAGCGAATATGCCGCGCTGTCTGAGGAGGATCTGAAGGCAAAAACAGAAGAATTTAAGGCGCGTTACGCCAACGGCGAAAGCCTGGATGACATTCTGCCTGAGGCCTTTGCAGCTATCCGGGAGGCTGCCTGGCGGGTGCTGGGTATGAAGCCCTACCCTGTGCAGCTCATCGGCGGCATTATTTTGCATCAGGGACGAATTGCCGAAATGAAAACCGGCGAAGGCAAGACCCTGGTGGCAATTCTGCCCTGCTATCTGAATGCCTTGACCGGCCGCGGCGTCCATGTGGTCACTGTCAATGAATACCTGGCCAAGCGCGACTCCGAGTGGATGGGCAAGGTCTACCGTTATATGGGTATGAGCGTTGGTCTGATCATCCCCGGTATGGAGCCGGCGCAGCGCCGCGTCAGCTATGCAGCAGACATTACCTACTGCACCAACAACGAGCTGGGCTTCGATTATCTGCGTGATAATATGGCCATCTATAAGCAGGAGCTGGTGCAGCGCGGCCACGCCTTTGCCATTGTGGACGAGGTGGACTCTATCCTCATCGACGAGGCCAGAACGCCGCTGATCATTTCCGGTAAGGGCGAGGAGTCCTCCAAGCTGTACGAAATGGCGGACTATTTTGTGTCCACTCTGCGCAAAAAGGTCTTTGCCAAGACCGAGGATAAGGAAGTCCAGGACAATTACGACTGCGATTATTTCGTGGATGAAAAGAGCCGCACCGTTTCCCTGACGGCGGAGGGCATTGCCAAGGCAGAACGGTATTTCGGTGTGGACAACCTGGCAGATATGGAAAACACCACGCTGTCCCACCACATCAACCAGGCAATGAAGGCCCGGGGCTTGATGAAGCGGGATATCGACTATGTGATCAAGGATGGCCAGGTCATTATCGTGGACGAGTTTACCGGCCGCTTGATGTACGGACGGCGCTATAACGAGGGTCTGCACCAGGCCATCGAGGCCAAGGAAGGCGTCCAGGTTGCCAGCGAAAGCAAGACCCTGGCCACCATCACCTTCCAGAATTTCTTCCGCCTTTACGACAAACTGTCCGGTATGACCGGTACGGCGCTGACCGAGGCTGAGGAATTTGCTTCCATCTATCAGCTGGATGTGGTGGAGATCCCCACCAATAAGCCCGTTGCCCGTCAGGATCAGCCGGATGTAGTGTATAAGACAGAGGCTGGCAAATTCCGCGCCATTGTGGAGCAGGTAAAAGCCTGCAATGCCAAGGGTCAGCCGGTGCTGGTGGGTACGATCTCTATTGAAAAGAGTGAAATTCTCAGCAAATTCCTGAAGCGGGAAGGCATCCGCCACAATGTTCTGAATGCAAAGTATCACGAGCAGGAAGCGCAGATCATCGCCCAGGCCGGCAAATTCGGCGCAGTTACCATTGCCACCAATATGGCAGGCCGCGGTACCGATATTATGCTGGGCGGCAACGCGGAATTTTTGGCAAAAAGTGAGCTGCGCAAGCAGGATTTGCCGGAAGAACTGCTGGCTGAGGCGGATTCCTACGCCGAAACCAATGATCCTGATATCCTGGCTGTTCGCAGCCAGTATGAGCAGCTGCTGAAAAAGTATAAGGAAGAGATCTCGGACGAGGCACAGCGGGTCAAGGATGCCGGCGGTCTGTTCATCGTGGGTACGGAGCGCCACGAATCCCGCCGTATCGACAATCAGCTCCGTGGCCGTGCCGGCCGTCAGGGAGATCCCGGCGAAAGCCGCTTCTACCTGAGCCTGCAGGATGATCTGATGCGCCTGTTCTCCTCTGACCGGGTGATGACCATTATGGACACCTTGGGTCTGGACGAGGATACGCCCATTGACGCAAGGATCTTGTCCAACGCTGTGGAAAATGCCCAGCGCAGCATTGAAAGTCGCCATTTCCGCTCCAGAAAGAGCGTTTTGGAATATGACGATGTGATGAACACCCAAAGAGAGGTCATCTATGCCCAGCGTCAGAAGGTGTTGGACGGCGAGGATCTGCGTCAGAGCATTCTGACCATGCTGGAAGAAGTGATCGCCTCCACGGTTGCCGATGTGCTCAGCACCTATGGCGGACAGCTTCCTGCGGAGCAGCTGGGCGAGCTTCTGCAGCATTTTGAGGGAACCTATTTCCCCAAGGGCAGCTTTGCTGCACCGGAGAAGCTGAATGTAAGCAGCCTGACCGAGGCTGTCTACAGCCAGGCGCTGGCGTGCTATGAGAAGAAAGAAAAAGATGTGACGCCCTCTGTAATGCGTGAGCTGGAGCGGGTCATTATGCTGCGTGTGGTCGACGAATACTGGATGGACAACATTGATGCAATGGACGACCTGAAGCAGGGCATCGGCCTGCGTGCCTACGGTCAGCACGATCCGGTGGTGGCCTATAAGGAAGAGGGCTATCAGATGTTCCAGGCGATGATCACCGCTATTCGTGAGGAAACGGTGCGCCGTCTGTTCCTGGTGCAGCTGCAGCCGAAGCAGGAGGTCAAGCGCCAGAAGGTGGCCAAGGAGACCGGAACCTCCGCGCCGGACAAGACCGTAAAGAAGCAGCCCATCCGCAACAGAGACAAAAAGGTGGGCCCCAACGATCCCTGCCCCTGCGGCAGCGGCAAGAAGTACAAAAAGTGCTGCCTGCAGAAGGATAAGGAGAAGGAATAATTTTTCGTCATTCCGAGGCAGGGCAAAGCCCTGCCGTGGGAATCCCCTGCGTCTTCCAAAAAATTTGGGGGATGCCGCGGCTTCGTGAGCCTCGCAATGACACCGATTTCTTAGGAGCAGCTATGCCGATCGTAACCCGGAAAAACGGAACATTAGAATATTTGGTTGCGGAAAGTATCGCCGCACCCCACGCCTTCACCACCCGTTTGGGCGGTGTCAGCACCGGGGCGTTTGCAGCCTTGA
>JAFQRK010000012.1 GCA_017410075.1 Oscillospiraceae bacterium
GCCGAGAACGCATCCCGTACCTTTTCTCTCATTCCGAGTGGAGCGAAGCGGAAGAGGAATGCGGGCGGAAATCGAAAGGTCAGCACAATGCTAAGACCTCTGCGCAGCTTCGGTGCACGCCGTTCCTCTCCCGTCAGCCTGCGGCTGACACCCTCCCCCCGGGGGAGGGTATAATTCTGTCATTCCGAGCCGGTGCGCACACCGGCGTGGCGCCCTGAGCACGAAGTGCGAAGAAGTACTCTTGGGGCGGAATCCCCCAAGCATTCCGGAACCTCCAGGAGATTGCCACACCAGTGACATCGGTCACTGGTTCGCAATGACAGCCGGGGAGGGAGCAGGTATGTGGCTGCACCCTTGTCTACTCTGGGGAAAAGACCAGGATCGCAAAAAACTGCCGCGGTTTTCACCGCGGCACACAGCTCAATATTGCAGAAACCGGCGCAGCTTATCCTCTGCCCGTCGCAGAGTACGGCTGACGGTGCTCTTGTTCACACGGCGTTCCCGTGCGATCTGCTCCATAGTCATTTCCCGGAAATAGTAGGCAATTACCGTGTAGCGCTGCAGCTGTGTCAGCTCCTCCCGGATCACCCGGTGAAGCCGCTGCTGCTGTATTTTCTTTGGTAAACGGATGGACAGTTTTCCGTCAAAGCGTATACTTCTCACTGCGCCAATACCCCCTTTCGTAATAGCGCTCTGTCAGCTCTGCCAGTTCATTCATCTGGGTCAGCATCGGGGTCAACTCTGCAATACGCCGTTTGATATGCCAGATCTCCTCCGGATCCTCTGCTTTTGCCAGCAGTTTTCGCAGCAGCGCCAGCCGCTGCTGCAGCAAACGGGCAGATTCCCGGTAATCCCGACTCATCTCGGCCAGTTTCACAGTCGATCTCTTTGGCAGCGAATGCAGACATTCCCCGGGCGGTACAGCGCACCGCCGCAATCTTCGCAATATCCTGCCGGGATCTGTGCCTGCGCATCTATGTATAATACCGGCTGGATCTTCAGCGCCATCTACATCCCCTCCTTGCTTAAAATCCTTGGTATGCCCCTATTTCCGAAGCGAGTATACTACACGAAGCGTGTGATTTGCGTCGAATCGTGTAGTATCTGTCTTTCTTCTGTTTTTTTTGAAAAATCTGTGCTATACTTGGCTTAATTCTAAAGATGAGGTGGTTATATGTTAGGTCCCAGGATCGCTGCATTGCGGCGTGCAGCAGGTATCAGCCAATCAGAGCTGGCGCAAATGCTGAAGATCAGCCCCAGCGCCGTGGGAATGTACGAGCAGGGCAGGCGGGAGCCGGCGCTGGATGTTCTTGCAGAAATGGCCCGTATTTTTGGGGTAACGATTGATTTTCTGGTCACCGGAAAAGCCGGCAGCGCCCAGGAAGAGGATCAGCTGATGCAGGTGCTGATGGAACGGGTAAACATCAGCGATGCGCGGCTGAACAACCGTCGTGTGCGCCCCTTCTCCCGGGAGGAGCTGGCTGTGCTGTTTGCCGCTATGCTGATGGAGCCTTGACTCCCGGCCGTCTTTTGGTTATGATATAAAAAACGGAAAGGCGGTGGCACTTTTGGACAATACATATATGGTGGAAGCCCTGGCGCTGGCCAAAGAAGCCGCCGCGGAGGGCGAGGTGCCGGTGGGCTGTGTCATCGTCCGGGGCGATCAGATCGTGGGCCGTGGCCGCAACCGCCGAGAGACGGACAAAAACGCCCTGGCCCATGCAGAGATCGAGGCCATCAACGATGCCTGCAAAAATCTTGGCGGCTGGCGGCTGTGGGACTGCACCCTGTATGTGACTCTGGAGCCTTGTGCGATGTGCGCCGGCGCCATCCTCAATGCCCGGATCAAACGGGTGGTTTACGGCGCATCGGATAAAAAATTCGGCGCAGTTCATTCTGTCTGCAGCTTGTTTTCGATGGAATTTAACCATCACCCTGAGGTAGAATCCAAGGTGATGGAAGCAGAAAGCGCAGCGCTTCTGCAGGCGTTTTTTCAAAGTCTGCGGCTGGAATTAAAGGACAGGCCCAAGTGGAACAAATCCATACACAAAGAGAATTGAAGCCAACCCGGCATCAATTCTCTTTTTTATCGTTTTTGTCATTCCGAGCCGGTGCGCACACCGGCGTGGCGCCCTGAGCACGAAGTGCGAAGAAGTGCTCTTGGGGCGGAATCCCCCAAGCATTCCGGAATCTCCAGGGGATTTCCACACCAGTGACATCGGTCACTGGTTCGCAATGACAGATGGGCGAGGATATGCGGACAAGCGATGCTCGCCCCTGCAAGGACGGCAGCAGGTTAATTTTTATGGATGGAGGACTTTTATGGATCGGAATATGCGGCTTCGGCTGGCGCTGGGTATCTGCGCGCTGATTCTCTTTTTGCAAAGCGGCGTCTTTCCTTTGGTGGCATCCGCCCTCAGCCAGAAAGAAGTGCTTTCTGTGCTGCTGTTTTTGCAAACCGGGCAGTTGCTGCATTTTCGCGAGCCGGCGGCGGTCGAACCTCAAACGCCTGCAGAAACCCAGCCGCCAACGCCCACCCTGCCGGCGGACCGGCCGGTTTTCTCCACAGAGGAAGTGGTGCAGGTTCAGTATTTTTGCAATTACCGCCCGGATCTGGATGCACTTTTGACCCAGCCCCTGGACTGGTCTTTACGGGGCGACGCCCCTACTGTGCTGATCGTCCACAGCCATGCAACGGAAAGCTACGCCGGTACGGAAAATTACCGCAGTCTGGACGAGACCCAAAATATGATCGCCATCGGCCAGGAGATCGCCCGTGTCCTGGAGGCCAATGGCATCCGGGTGTTGCACGACAAAACCTATCACGATCACCCGGATTATGACGCTTCATACAGCAATGCCCGAAGCACAATCCAGGGATATCTGGAAAAATATCCGTCCATTCAGATGGTGCTGGACATCCATCGGGACGCCTCGGACGATCCTGCCGGGCAGCTGATCACCTCCGCAACGGTGGGTGGGCAAAGATCGGCGCAGCTGATGATGGTGGTGGGCACGGATGCCGGAGGCAGGGAGCATCCCGACTGGCAGGAGAATCTGGCCCTCGCCCTGAAGCTGTCGGCGCTTCTGGAGCAGGAGAATCCCGGCATCAGCCGCCCCGTGTCCCTGCGCAGCGAGCGATTTAATATGGATATGACCGCCGGGAGTCTGCTGGTTGAGGTGGGTGCGGCAGGAGATACTCTGGTGCAGGCCAAGCTTGCCGCCAATGCCCTGGCCCAGGCTATCCTTCAGCTGGCAAACGGGTATCAATAAAGAAGTCGCGCCTGCCGCGGCCTTGCTTTCCTCTGACGAGGCTGCGTCCCATATCCTTTCTGTCATTCCCAGCGGAGCGAAGCGGAAGAGGAATGCGGGCGGAAATCGAAAGGTCAGCACAATGCGAAGACCTCTGCGCAGCTTCGGTGCACGCCGTTCCTCTCCCGTCAGCCTATGGCTGACACCCTCCCCCCGGGGGAGGGTATATTATGCTGTCATTCAGAGCCGGTGCGCACACCAGCGTGGCGCCCTGAGCACGAAGTGCGAAGAAGTGCTCTTGGGGCGGAATCCCCCAAGCATTCCGGAAACTCCAAGGGATTGCCACACCAGTGACATCGGTCACTGGTTCACAATGACAGATGGGCTAGGATATGCGCCGATGCTTGACCGCAGGCGGTTTTTGCCGTATACTGTAGGCAAAGGAGGTGGTAAAATGCGCATTGCGTTTGCCCGGCTGAACGGTCGGGATGGACATACTGTCGGTCGGGAACTGCTTGCTCAGCTCTGCGGCGGTATTGTTCCGGAAATCGGTATAACCGATAGTGGAAAGCCGTATTTTGTCGATGGAACGCTGCATTTTTCCATTTCCCACACCAAGCACCACGCCTTTTGCTGCCTCAGCGAATCCAATGTGGGTCTGGACGCAGAGGAGATAGACCGGAAAATTTCACCTGCCCTTGCAGATAAGATCCTATCCCCCACAGAAAAGCCCCGCTGCACCTGCAATGCTGCAGTTTTGCGGCTGTGGGTGCTGAAAGAGGCCTATGCCAAGCGCACAGGCAGAGGCCTGGGCGACTATCTTTACAAGACCGATTTTGACCCCAGCGATCCGCGAATCCTCATCATCGACGGCTGCTATGTGGCAATTATGGAGGAAGAAACAGATGCTCTTTGATACCCACGCCCATATGGATTCCCGCTCCTTTCAGCCGGATCGGGAGGCGCTTTTGCAAAATTTGCCCACTGCCGGCATTGGGCTGCTGATGAATCCCGGCTGCAGTCTGGAATCCTCCAAAAAGGCGGTGCGGCTGGCGGCAGAATACCACTATATTTACGCCGCTGTCGGCTCCCATCCCGACGCAGCTGACGAGGTAAACGATGCCGTCCTGGAAGAATATAGGATGTTATGTAAACTGAATCCTAAGGTCAAAGCCATTGGCGAGATCGGCCTGGACTATCATTATGAGGATATCCCCAGACAGCTTCAGAAAAAGGCGTTCATCGCCCAGCTGGCGCTGGCACGGGAGCTTGACCTGCCGGTGATCGTCCATGAGCGGGATGCTCACGAGGACGCAATGGCGATCATCAAGCAATTTCCGGAGGTAAAGGGCGTATTCCATTGCTTTTCCGGCTCGGCGCAGATGGCGCAGGAATTGACCAAATTGGGCTGGTACATCGGTTTTACCGGCGTTTTGACCTTTAAAAATGCCCGGCGGGCCATTGAAGCTGCCCAGGCGATCCCTCTGGATCGGATCGTGCTGGAAACCGACTGCCCCTATATGTCGCCGGAGCCCTTCCGGGGACAGCGCAACGATCCCTCCAGGCTCTGCCGGATGGCAGAAAAATTGGCGGAAATCCGGGGCATTTCTACTGAGGAAGCTCAGCAAATTACGCTGGAAAACGGAAAGAGATTGTACAAAATTTGATCCGCAACCTTGGCCCCCTCTATGAGGGGGCTGTCTTTTTGCCTGCAAAAAGACTGGGGGAGTTAAACTCCCTCCGTCTTCGCCTACGGCGAATCCACCTCCCTCAAAGAGGGAGGCAGGGCATTATACTATCCTTTTCTTACGGGTCTTATTTTTTTGCAAAAAATTCACGGATTGTACTTTATCTTGCGTGGCGGTTGTGCTATAATGCTATTAAGTATAACTATGTGGAGAGATCGCTATGCTGGAACTTTTGGCTCCTGCCGGCTCTATGGAAGCGCTGCACGCCGCCGTTCAAAACGGCGCCAATGCAGTCTACCTGGGATGCGGCGCATTTAATGCCCGTCAGGGCGCAAAAAACTTCACACCCCAAATGCTGGCAGAGGCCGTTAAGTATTGCCATATCCGTGGCGTTGCCGTCCATCTGACTCTGAATACCCTGGTCGCAGACCGGGAGATCGACGATGTGATCCAGCTGATTCGCCACGCCGCATCCGTGGGTGTGGATGCTTTTATCGTGCAGGATCTGGGCGTTGTTCAGCTGTGCCGGCAGATCGCACCCGGTGTGCCTCTCCACGGCTCTACACAGATGACCGTACATTCTCTGGCAGGCGTGCTGTTTTGTGCCGCAATGGGTATGTCCCGTGTGGTGCTGAGCCGGGAACTGAGCCGGGAGAATATTGCCCACATCTGCGCCAATTCTCCCATTGAGATCGAGGTTTTCGCCCACGGCGCGCTGTGTATGAGCTATTCCGGTCAGTGCTATCTGTCCTCTGTGATCGGTCAGCGCTCCGGTAATCGGGGGCGCTGCGCCCAGCCCTGCCGCCAAAGCTACGGCTACAGCCGTCACGACAGCAAGTACCCCCTGAGCTTAAAGGACAACTGCCTGATCCACGCGTTAGAGGATCTGAAGAAGATGGGCGTTGCCTCATTGAAGCTGGAGGGCCGTATGAAGCGGCCGGAATATGTGGCCGCCGTTACCGCCGTATACCGGGAGGCTCTGGATAACGGCGAAGTCACCCGGGAAATGCTGGACACTCTCACCGCCGCCTTCAACCGTCAGGGCTTTACCGACGGTTATTACACCGGGCAGACCGGTCCGCAGATGTTCGGCGTCCGTGAGGATAAATACGACAATCCCAACTGGCTGAAAAAAGTTCGGGAGAGCTATGAAGCCACAGAAAATCCCCTGGTAAATGTGGATTTTGATACCACCGTTACCGATCAGGTCTGCAGCCTGACCGTTACCGATCCCCAGGGTCGCAAATGCACCGTCAGCGGCCCTATGCCCCAGGTTGCGCGCACCACACCGCTGACGGAAGAAGCGCTGACAGAACGGCTGCAAAAAACCGGCGGTACGCCTTTTGCCTGCCGCAATGTCACCGCCAAGATCCAGCCCGGCGTGACCCTTTCCGCCGCGGCCATCAACGCCATGCGCCGGGATGCGCTGAATCAGCTGCTGGCAATGCGGGCCCGCTGGGAGCCGCCCAAGCTGCAGCGCCCTGAGAAGATCCCCCATTACGAGGGTCGCAGAGCCTCTCCCAGCCTGACGGTGCAGGTCACAGAAATGAATCAGATCACCGGCAAGCTGCTGGCGCAGAAGCCGGAGGTGCTGTATGTTCCGCTGCACATTTTGGCAAAAAATCCGGTGGTTTGCCACGAGCTGGCAAGAAAAGTCACCGTTGCCGCGGTTTTGCCCCGCATCGTCCACGATCACGAAATGGCCGGACTGAAGGACGCGCTGAAGGTGGTCAAGGATATGGGCGTACGGGAAGCCCTGGTGGGCAATCTGGGTCTGGTGCTGGCAGTTCGGGAGGCCGGTATGCGGATCCGGGGCGATTTTGGCCTGAATCTTTACAATTCCGCATCGGTCAACCTGATGAAGGAGCTGGGCGCCAAATCCGCCACTCTCAGCTTTGAAATGACCCTGCCCCAGATCCGGGATGTCAGCAAGGCCGTTCCCTGCGAGATCCTGGCCTATGGCCGGCTGCCCCTGATGGTGACAGAAAACTGTCTGATCCGCAACCGCACCGGCGCCTGCGCCTGCGGTCACGGCACCACCCGACTTGTGGACAAGACCGGCGCAGATTTCCCCGTCATCCGGGACGGCGACAAATGCCGCAGCGTACTGCTCAACGGCAAAAAGCTGAACTGGCTGGATCGGCAGAAGGATCTGAGCAAGCTGGGCATTTGGGCTACCCGGCTGTACTTTACCACAGAAAATCCCCGGGAGGTGGATCAGGTGCTCAGCGCCCTGGCCAATCCTCCTGCATTTGATCCCGGCTCCTGCACAAGAGGCCTGTACTTACGGGGCCTTGATTAAATCTTCGCAGTCGCCCCCTACGAAAAGCACTGAACCCTCGCCTCCTCCTTTGGGGGAGGTGGCTGCCCGCAAGGGCAGACGGAGGGAGTTAACTCTCCCAGTCAGAAATCAAAGATTTCTGCCAGTCCTGCCGGACCCGCGCCCCTTTTGTCCGCTTCGCGGACATTTTCCCCGCTAACGGGGAAATCCACCCTCAGAGAGAGGGGCAAGGCATAATTCTCCTGTAGGGTCACGACCAGAAAGGAAATTTTTATGGAGCTGATACTTGCCTCCCAATCGCCCCGGCGTAAGGAGCTTTTGGGACTGTTCCGCCTGCCCTTTACCGTAAAGGTGGCGGATATTGACGAAACCATGAACTTAAATAAGCCCCCCTATGATGAGGTGGCAAGAGTCAGCCGCTGCAAGGCCGAGGCCGTTACCCGTAAAAATGACGACATCGTCATCGCCGCCGATACCATCGTGGTCTGCGAAGGCAAGGTTCTGGGAAAACCCCGGGATGAACAGAACGCCAAGGAAATGCTGTCCCTGCTGTCCGGACGGGATCATCAGGTGATGACCGGTATGTGCGTGCTTCGGGGCGAACAATGCGTCACCGCCACCGAGGTAACGGATATCCATTTCCGGGAATTATCCGCAGCCGAAATTGATGCCTATATTGCCACCGGCGAGCCTATGGACAAGGCCGGAAGCTACGGCATTCAGGGCGGCGCTGCGCTGTTTGCCGAGAAAATGGTAGGCGATTATTATAATGTTATGGGTCTGCCGGTGTGCCGGCTGTGGAAAATTCTCCACAGCATCGCTCCGGAACTGATCTGAGAAAAACCGTTGGTATTCGCGCAAAAAAGTTAGAAAATCCGGGGGATTCCCACGCCGGTGTGCACACCGGCTCGGAATGACATCATTTTCCCCACGCTGAGGAGTAAGCTATGAAATATTTTTTCACAACCAAGGTGAAAGTCGTTCTGATCGTTGCCGTTTTGCTGACGGCAGGTCTGGCGATCATCGGCAATCTGCTGGGCAAAACACCGGCGGACAAGGCGGTGCAGGGCATCCTGACCCCGCTGCGCACCGGCGCCAGCAATCTGACCGCTCAGGCAGAGCGCTTCTATAACTATATGTTCCGCTACGAAGCTTTGGAGGCAGAATACGCCGCCCTGAAGCAGCAGATCGCCCAGATGAAGGAAAACGCCCTGCTCACCGACTCTATGGAGCGGGAAATCGCCCGGCTGAAAGAGCTTTTGGGTCTGGAGCTGGACAAAGAGGGCTATGAATTGGTGGACGGCTATATCATCTCCCGCAGCTCTACGGACTGGACCAGTTATTTTACCGTCAACAAAGGCACAAATGCCGGCATTGAGCCGGGTATGTGCGCCATCACCTCCAACAAAGAGGTAGTCGGTCTGGTAACCGAGGTGGGCCCCAACTACTGTGTGGTGAAAACTGTGCTGGATTCTTCCCTGAACATCAGTGCGGTGCTGGCCTCCTCCGGCGACAGCGGCCTGGTGACCGGCGGCTATTCCCAGGGCTATGAGAATATGCTGCGGATGGATTATCTGCCCAGCTCCGCCGTTATCCCCAACCGGGATCAGGTGGTTACCGCCGGCTCTACTGTGTATCCCCGGAATTTGATCATCGGCAATGTTGTCGGCGTCGGCTTTACCGACACCGGCGTTGAAAAGTACGCTATTTTGGAGCCCGCTGCAGACATCGCAAGTCTGGAGCAGGTATTCATTTTGACTCAGTTCGGAAGGTCTTAACATTATGTTTTTCAAAAGAAAACGGGATTTCCGGCCGGACAAAGACCGCTTCTGGCTGCGGAAACTCTATCTAACAAAACAGCAGCGGCTGAAGATCCTGAAGTGGCTGCTGATCGCGGCTGCGCTGGTATTTCTGTCCGTGATCCAGGATGTGACCATGAGCCGCATCCATATCTTCGGCGCCACCACGGATCTGGTTCCCTACGGCATTTTGCTGATATGCATTATCCTGGACCCCGAGGTGGGCTGCATATTTGCTCTGTTCAGCTCTATGATATACCAATTCTCCGGCTCTGCCCCCGGCCCCTATGTGATCGCGCTGCTGACGGTTCTCGGCGTGCTCGTGGCCATTTTGCGGCAATGCTATCTTCGTTACAGCTTTGGCTCCGTACTGCTGAGCACCGGTGCGGCAATTATGCTGTACGAGATCGCGCTGTTTTTGGTGGGTCTTTTTCTGGAGCACACCACCGCCGGCGCTTTTTCCCACTTCCTGCTGACCGGTGTTTATGGCATTTTTGTGGTCCCGGTGCTGTATCCGGTGTTCACTGCCATCGGTAAAATTGGAGGCGAAACATGGAAAGAATAACCAGCAAGCGAATCGGTATCATTTTGCTTGTTTTTTGCCTGATCATTGGCTTCTTTTCCATTAAGCTCTATGATATGCAGATCATCGAAACCGGCGGAAAGACAGACAATACCAAGATCTTCGTCACCGAGACCCGGGTCAAGGCCGCCCGTGGCAATATTCTGGACCGCAACGGCAATGTGCTGGTCACCAACCGTGCCAGCTATGACCTGGTGCTGAATCACTACATCATCTGCTCTGCCGCCGACACCAACGACCGGCTGCTGGAGCTGGTGAATATGTGCCGGGAGATGGACATCCAGTATAATGACCATTTCCCCGTCACTATGGAACTGCCCTTTGAATACACCCTAAGTGACTATAATTCCACCTGGCAAAGCTATTTCCAGGCATATCTGCCCAAAAAGAGCGGCGGCCTGGACTCGGATATCACCGCGCCGCTGCTGATCCGCAAGCTCCGCGCCAGCTACAACATTCCCGAATCCTGGTCGGATGAGGACGCCAGAGCCGTTATCGGCATCCGCTATGAGCTGGATTTGCGGCAGGGCATTACCAATCTGCCCAACTACATTTTCCTGGAGGATGCCAGCTCCAATGAGCTGTATGCCCTGCTGGAGCTGAATACCCCGGGTCTTGTGGCGGAAGCATCCACAGTTCGCGCCTATAACACCAAGTACGCGGCCCATATTCTGGGTTATGTGGGTGCTATGACCAAGGTTCAGTGGGAGAATATTTACAAGCCTCTGCCCGGCTATCCTCTGGATGCCTTGGTTGGCCAAAGCGGTTTGGAGGAGGCATTTGAGGAATATCTGCACGGCACCGACGGCATCCGTGTGGATGAATGGACTGCCGACGGCACGCTGGTGCGTTCCTACTACAAGGTGGTAGACGGTGTGGAGCAGCGGCCCGTCAACGGTCAGAATGTGGAGCTTTCCATCGACCTGAATGTGCAGACCACCGCCGAGGAGCAGATGAAAGCGCTGTTTACCGAGCTGCGGCAAAGCGGCGAGAATCTGGCAGAGGGCGAAAAAAAGCCTGACGGCTCCGATGCCGAAGGCGGTGCCGTTGTGGTAATGGATGTGAAGACCGGTCAGCTGCTGGCCTGCGCCAGCTATCCTACCTACGATCTGTCCACCTTCCGCCAGGATTACAACGACCTGCTGGAGCAGGACTTTGCGCCCCTTTACAACCGGGCGCTGCAGGCTACCTATCCTCCCGGATCCACCTATAAAATGGCGATGGTCATTGCCGGTATCGACAGCCAGGTGATCACCAGGACCCAAACCATTGAGGATCTGGGCTCTTACCGGAAATATGAAGCCTCCGGCTTTACTGCAGACTGCCTGATCTGGAGCAACAATCACGCCACCCACGGCGCCATCAACGCAATGGAAGCCCTGCGGGATTCCTGCAACTACTACTTTTACACCGTTGGTGACAAGCTGGATATCAAAATCATCGACCAGGTGGCAAAGGGTCTGGGTCTGGGTGAAAAGACCGGCATTGAGCTGTCGGAGCAGCCCGGCCTGCGGGCCAATCCCGAAAATAAGCTGGATCTGCACAAGGGTAACACCGACCTGGGTCGCTGGTACGCCGCGGACCAGATCATGGCCTCCATCGGCCAGTCCATTAACTCCTTTACCCCCGTTCAGCTGTGTGCCTATACAGCCACCCTGGCAAACCGCGGTGTGCGGTATAAGGCCACCTTCCTGAGCCGCGTTCTGGATGCGGACTATTCCAGCGTGATCTATACCAACGAAGCTGTGGAGCTGAGCAGAATGGATATTTCTGACGAAGCCTACGCCGCGTACACCGAGGGTATGCGGATGGTGATCACCGAGGGCAGCGTCCGCCGGTATTTCCAGGACTATCCCATCGAAGTGGCCGCCAAGACCGGTACGGCACAGACCGATGCCGGCGACGCCTACTCCGACAACGGTGCATTTGTGTGCTACGCACCTTATGACGATCCGGAGATCGCAGTTGTGGTCTACGGCGAAAAGGCCGGCCACGGCTCTACCATGGCGCAGATCGCCAAGGCAGTTCTGGACGCCTATTTCTCCGACATTCTCAGCGAAGGCGCCGCCTCCGGCGAAAATACGGTGAGTTAACTTGGCTCTCCCTTTGGGAGAGCTGGCAAAAATCTCTGATTTTTGACTGAGAGGGTTATAAAAGAAACCCTCTCCGCCCAGTGTGCCCACTGGGCACCTCCCCCAAAGGGGGAGGCAAGATAAAAAGCCCTGTGGATTTCTCCACAGGGCCTTTCATTATGTTCTTTCGCTTATTACAGCTTGGGGCCTGCTGCGACCAGAGCCTTGCCCTCGTCGTTGCCGGTGTACTTGACAAAGTTCTTCTGGAAGCGAGCTGCCAGATCCTTTGCCTTCTCTTCCCAGATAGCTGCATCAGCATAGGTATCTCTGGGATCCAGGATACCGCTGTCAACGCCAGGCAGAGCAGTGGGAACTTCCAGACCGAAGTAAGGAATGGTCTTGGTCTGCGCTTGCAGGATGGAGCCATCCAGAATGGCGTCGATGATGCCGCGGGTATCCTTGATGGAGATACGCTTGCCGGTGCCGTTCCAGCCGGTGTTGACCAGGTAAGCCTTGGCGCCGGACTTTTCCATCTTCTTAACCAGCTCTTCGCCGTACTTGGTGGGGTGCAGCTCCAGGAAGGCTGCGCCGAAGCAAGCGGAGAAGGTGGGAGTGGGCTCGGTGATGCCGCGCTCGGTGCCGGCCAGCTTGGAGGTGAAGCCGGACAGGAAGTAGTACTGGGTCTGCTCGGGGGTCAGGATGGAAACGGGAGGCAGAACGCCGAATGCGTCAGCGGACAGGAAGATGACATTCTTGGCATCGGGGCCTGCGGAGACGGGGCGAACGATCTTCTCGATGTGGTTGATGGGGTAGGACACACGGGTGTTCTCGGTGAC